>JAZFSW010000176.1:0-7881 GCA_036446375.1 Desulfobacterales bacterium
TGCCGCCGGTAGACGCCAGCCGTGTTACCGCGTCGGCTTCCGCTTCCAGTGCCGTTCGCCTTGCTGCCTGCAATTGCACGGCCCGTACGTATTCCGGGAAGGATTCGCCCACCGAATCGATTCGATCCATCGCGTCTTTACCGCGTTGCTCATAGATCTGCATGACATCTGCCGATGCCTTCTGATCCCCAAAAAGGGCTCTCATCTGTGAGATGTCGGACGCAATGCGTTTGCTTGCCTCCAGTCTGGCCATATCCTGTTGGTACTGTGCGGCAAGGGAACGAAGGCGGTAGCGATGTACCCAGGTATTTGTTGGCGATACATGTTCAAGCAGACCGATCGCCCAGCCGGTGAATTGTAATTCCAGGGGGGTAGCGGAGGGAAGCGATGTGGGGAATTCATCGCGCGCGAGCACATCCCGTTGTAGTTCTGTGGCAAGTTCCAGTTCCCGGAGGACCGGTTCCGAGATTTCCCCCCTGTCCTGCAGATCGCGGTATGCCGTTTTTTCGATGGTCAGGGCTTCCAGCCAGATCACCTTTTTCATATCATGGAAACTGCATTCCGCCTGGAGGGCGGCGAGCCTTTCCCCAATGGCTTTTGCACTGGACTGGTATTCCTCCTGCATATCGGCAATAAGTTTGCTTGAGAAGTGACCGGCATCGGCCATGCGAGAGATACTTTCCATGGCTTCCCGTTTTGCTACAGCGCTCAGCTGTGCGCTGCCGATCTGTTCAGCGAGGGAGGGCCGGTCCAGGCCGAGGATATGGATTAACCGTTTCATAGAGAAACCGCCGGTTAAAAGCGTGAAGAGGACGACACCGACCGACAGGGAGATGACTAGATCCCTGTAGGGGAAATCATGGGCCAGGCTGAAGGCGAGGGCAAGGGCAACGGCCCCCCTCAGCCCTCCCCACCATAGGACGATGCGGTAGCGCCAGCCGACCGGATCGCTTCCCGGAAGTCGTCCAATGGCCGGAAGGAGGGTAAACGTGATGATGGCTCGGACAGCCAGAACGGTGAGGATTGTCAGAATGATCGGCAGGCCGTATTCGAAGAGATCGCTGAGTTTTATGCTCAACCCGACCATGAGAAAAATCAAACCATTGGCGACAAAGGCCGCATATTCCCAGAACTGGTGAAGATAAGCCCTTATGTGCGGTGTGAACCGGGGTGTTCCAAAGGCACTGACGATGATCCCTGCACCGACGGTTGCCATGACGCCGGAGACATGCAGGTAATGTTCTGCGGCAATAAAGGCGGCATAGGCCACCACCGTGGAAAGGGACACCTGCACCAGGGGGTCATTATCGGCCAGAGCGATGGAACTCACCATCAACCAGCCGGTAATACCACCCACCAGCAGGCCGCCCCCGAATACCACGAGGAAATCGATCAGGCCGTTCCCGATGGTGGCGACACCGATGATGCCGCTGTCTAGAACCGCCAGGATAATGCCAAACAGCACAATGGCAGTTGCATCGTTAAACAGGCTCTCGCCTTCAACGAGAATCGTCAGCCGCTTTGGGGTCCCCAACTCCCTGAACAATGCCACCACTGCCACGGGATCGGTTGCCGAGATCAATGCGCCAAAGAGCAATGCCGGTCCGATCGGCAGGGGTGTGAGCATGGCCACCAGTGCACCGATTAATGCGGTTGAAATCAGCAGTCCCGGTGCGGCGAGCACCAGGATCGGTACCATATTTTTCGAAAGGAGACGGCTGTCAAGACTGAAAGCCGATTCGAAGATCAGTGTTGGCAGGAATACAAACATGATCACATCCGGCGATAGTGTGACATGGTTCAGAAGAGACAACGCATCAATGCGGGTTGACAGGGTCTCAAGCCCCAATCCAATGATCACCAGACCGACCGAATATGGCAAACGGGCCTTCTTGAGGCCGATTGCCGATACCGCGGCCACCAGCAGCAAGCCAAAAATAGCGATGACCATACCAATGACGACAGATTCATGAGCCATCCGTTCTTACCCCCTATTGCATGTTATCCAGCATCTAAATATGAAGTATGGTAATTTCCAGAAAGTGTCAACACTGAAACGATGGGCTTTTCACGGCGCGCATGCCGTCAATATTCGACACAGGGTTGAACTGAAGGTCGGTCCTGTGATAATTGCATGGGGTATCGTGATCTTGGGATCATTTTACAGGGTCGGATTTGTGATTATTCTTAAGTCGTGAAAAAGGAGATAGAATGAAGTATCGCCCATTTGGAAAACTGGACTGGAAAGTATCGGCGTTGGGTTTTGGCGCCATGCGGCTGCCTGTTATTGACAAGGATCAATCAAAGATCGATGAACCTGAGGCGATTAAGATGATCCGCCACGCCATCGACAACGGCGTAAACTATGTCGATACGGCGTATCCGTATCACGCCGGTCAAAGTGAGTTTGTCGTGGGGAAGGCCTTGTTGGATGGCTATCGGGAGAAGGTCAAGCTTGCCACTAAAATGCCGGCCTGGATGGTTAAGACTGCGGATGATTTCGACAAATTCCTCAACGAGCAACTGGAGAAACTCCAGACGGATCACATTGATTTCTATCTGTTACACGCCCTGAACCGGTCTACCTGGCCGAAGTTGAGGGATATGGGTGTATTGAATTGGGCAGAGGGGGCCGTTGAAGGCGGGCGCATCGGGCGCCTTGGTTTTTCATTTCATGATGATTACGATACATTCAAGGAAATCGTCGATGGTTATGATAAATGGGTCTTGTGTCAGATCCAGTATAATTACATGGATGTCAATCATCAGGCAGGTGTCAAGGGATTGAAATATGCTGCAGACAAGGGAATCGCCGGGGTAATCATGGAGCCTCTGCGGGGCGGATCCCTGACGAGGAAGGCGCCTGATATTGTGGCAGAGCTGTGGGATAGCAGTACCATCAAACGCAGCCAGGCGGAGTGGGCCATCCAGTGGGTGCTAAATCAGCCAGAGGCGGCCATGGCCCTCAGCGGCATGACCGCGATGGAACATGTGGTAGAGAATCTGGCCATTGCCGACCGGTCCGGAGTGGGCCTTCTCACCGATGAGGAGCAGGCGTTAATCCACCAGGCATCCGAAGCGTATATCAAGGCATGCCCCGTTCCCTGTACCGGCTGTAACTATTGCATGCCATGTCCCCAGGGCGTGAATATCCCACGTATATTCGGTGTCTATAACGAGGGGTATATGTATGACAACCACCGGACATCACGCTTTTCTTACCGCCAGCTTCCTGCAGAAGCACAGGCTGACAAGTGTACGGCATGTCGGGAGTGCATGGAGGTTTGCCCTCAAGACTTCGAGATTCCCGAATCCCTGGAGAAGGCTCATGGCTGGCTGGGTCCGAAGAAGGAAGGCAGCTGACCGGTTCCCGGCTCTCATCTCAGGGCAACGACTCTGGTTGAATTCCGCAGAATGGGACCGCCTGATCGAAAATGAAACTGAACATGAAGCGCATTTCTCTGAAATGCTTGGATCCTCTCGCAAAGGCGCAGGGGCGCGAAGAAAAGATTCTTTAATATTAGTCCGTTACCTTTGCGTCTTGGCGCCTTTGCGAGAGATATCTTCTGGATGCCACTGCCTAGTGGCGATGTAGTTTCATATCAGCCCAGCAGGCGCATATCATCAGAGTCGAAATGCAGACTTCCAGTGGCCGAAACGTTCCTCGCGCTCCGAATTGCTCCATTGTGGTTCGAATGTCCTATCAACCCGATGCAGTTTTGTCGGGCAATAAGGTTCCCAGATACCGCAGGCCTCTCCTGCCAGAAGCGCCGCACCGTAAGCCGTTGCTTCGGCCGGTTCCATTCTTTCAATAGCGCATCCCAGCACATTGGACTGGATCTGCATCAAACCATCGTTTTCGGTGGCACCCCCATCTACACGCAAGGTGTCCGGTCTGGGGAGTGCGGAATCCTGATAGATCTGATCGACCATTTCGCGCACCCGAAAGGCCACACCCTCAATGGCGGCCCTGACAATATGTTCTTTCGATGTTGCCCGGGTGAGTCCTTCGAAAGCGCCGAAACGGTCATGAATACTGTGAGGGGTTCCCAGGCCCTGAAGCGCCGGCAGGAAAGAAACACCGGCGGCATCCGTACTATTTTGGCCGAGGGACGTTGCTTGCGAGGGATTCTCGAGAATCCCCAACTGGGTGAGCCAGTCAAAAACAGCGCCCGCAGTGATGACCATTCCTTCCACGAGAAATGTCTTCGCACCGTCCCGGGTCCAGGCAACCAAAGGATAGGCGCCGACGGCCAGTTTGAGGTCCCCTCCGGTATTAACATTACAGGTTCCCGATGTTCCGTAGCTGATCTTGGCCATGCCCGGTTCAAAGCACGCCTGAGCATATAGCGCGCTCTGCTGATCACCGATAATGGCACCGATGGGGATCTTTGCCCCCAACAGATCCGGGTCCGTATACCCCATAACGCCGACGGTCTCCACAATCTCAGGAAAAAAAGAGGCGGGCAGATTCTGAAGCGCAAGCAGATCTTCAAACCATTTCCAATCGGTCAGAAAATCAAAATATCCCGTGGCACAGGCATTGGTGGCATCGGTGGCGTGAATGGTGCCGCCGCTTAAGCGCCATGCCAGAAAGCTGTCGACATTTCCCCAGGCCAGTTCGTTGTTCTTCACACGTTCATGGCCGTTGGGCAGGTCGCCGAGGACCTGTTCCATTTTGGCCGCGGCGGTAAGGCTGTTTACCGCAATGAACCCTTTCTCTACCAGTTCCTCAGCTCTTTGTTTACCCCGTTGATCCTGCCAGATGACGGCCGGACCCAGTGTTTTTCCACTACTGCGTTCCCAGATAACAAGGGTGGTGCGCTGTCCGGTAATGCCGATGCCAGCAAGATCCTTGGCCTCGATGCGGCTGTGACGCAGGGCTTTTCTTATCGTGTCGAGGGTGATTTGCCACAGGCTTTCCGGATCTTGCTCCACGAGACCCGCGGATGGATAACGAAGCTGGAACTGAGCCGATGCTTTGCCTTTCACCTGTCCGGATTCATCCAAAACCATGGCCAGTACATTGGTGGTACCGGCATCGATCGCCAATATGTATCTACTCATGGGGAATCTATACCTCCGAGTTTAGGATGTTGTAGGGGTCCAAGGTCTTTTCAGGTTTCTCAGCAAACGCATGCCGGATCGTATCATTTCAGACCTGCCTGTCACAGAACCACGAATATGAAATTCAATAACGTGACATGTCAATAACGTCAAGCGCTAAATTCCGGGTGAGCTTCCTCAAATCCCTTGACAAAAAAGGGATTTTGCCTCAAGTAGTGACCTTCCAGTTGTGGACCCAACCGGCTATCCGCGGGAAATTCCCGGATAGCGTCATCGTCACCGTAAGTGGCGGCAGTAACAACCTCTGGAGCAATGAAAGGAGACCCAATGGATTTTTCCGAATTGATGAAAGCAAGAAGAAGTGTTCGGGAATATGAAGACAAGGAGATTCCCCTTGAGATAATCAAGGAAATTATCAATGAGAGCATAACGGCACCCAATGCAGGCAATATGCAGCTCTGGCGGTTTGTTATTGTTAACAATAAAGAGTGGGTAAAGAAATGTTCCGATGCAAGTAAAAAGTCCATTCTCGAAGGTATTGAAAAGGATCCCAATTCCCCGATGAAAGGCTATGCCGAAACCCTTAAAAACGATGCATTCAATGTCTTCTATAATGCACCTGCAGTGGTGTTCCTCGTTGGGTCCGCAAAAGCCGGGACGCTGACAGCAGACTGTGGTTTGCTGGCGGCCTATTTCATGCTCTCGGCGACGACGAAGGGGTTGGGAACCTGCTGGATTGCCCAGGGGGCCGAGATCAAAGACACAGACCTTCGTGATGCTCTGGGCATACGCGAAAATTACAGCATCGTGGCACCGATAATACTGGGGTACCCAAAAGAGGTCCCAGCCATGCCGGAAAGAAGGGAACCGAAGATTCTCAAGATCATATCCTGATCCAGACCTGGAGAGAAGGGAATGGCCTAGAACCTTTTGAATTATGATCATTCAACGAATCAGGACGGGTTTCCTCGTCCTGATTTTTATTATCATGGGAGAATGAAGTGGGAAAAGATATCGTCGAACAACTGGATCCAATATTTAAACCCAGATCTATTGCCATCATCGGTGCCAGCAAGGACCCCACCAAATGGGGAGGGATGATGCTGGACTCTGTTCTGTCTTCCCAATACAGGGGAAGGGTCTATCCCGTAAATCCGCAAGCAAAAAGGATTCGTGGGGTAAAGGCCTATCCGAGTGTCCTCGATATCCCCGGTGACGTCGATCTGGCTGTATTCACCGTTCCCGCCAAGCATATGCCCGGCGTGATGGCCCAAAGTGTGGAAAAAGGGGTCAAGGGGGGTCTTGTTATCTCTGCTGATTTCGCCGAAACCGGAGAAACCGGTCGAAAACTGCAGGAAGAGACGGTGAAGATCGCTCGCAAAGGGGGGATACGGTTTGTAGGGCCCAATGGCAATGGTCTTCAGAGTTCGATATCACGGCTAAGCCTCTGCCCTTTCCCTTTGACGAGACCGGGTCCCGTCGGATTTATCACCCAGAGCGGCACTTTTGGTGGCCTGGTAACCCGCGCAGCGATGGAGAAGGGCTTTGGCATCAGCAAGTTTGTCGCCATAGGCAACCAGGCGGATCTGACGGTCGCCGATTATATTGAATATCTCAGTCATGATAAGGATACCCAGGTGATCGGGCTCTATGTCGAAGGGATAAAGGATGGGCGGCGCTTTCTTGATGTTGCCAGGCAGGTATCGAAAGAGAAGCCGATCATCGCCGTAAAAGGGGGCGGCACCGAACATGGCGCCCGGGCAACGCTCTCCCACACCGCATCTATTGCCGGCACCGATGAAATCTTTGATGCCATGTGCCGACAGGCCGGTATCATTCGTGTTCCTGAGGTCGGACATCTGTTTACCATGGCCGAAGCCCTGTGTGGGCAACCCATACCCAAGGGGAACAGGATCGCCATTATTGCCAACGGGGGACAAGGCGTGGCGATTTCCGATTGTCTGTCAAGACTTGGCATGGATGTCCCCGAGTTTACGCCATCCGATGCCCGAGCCCTCAAGAATCTGATGCCCCCCCATGCGCCAACACCCCGAAATCCTGTGGACTATGCTGCAGGGGCCATGGATCCGCAGGACGAGATCCGGGTGGTTGAAATGCTCGCATCGCTGGATTATGTCGATGGCATCATCACCAATGTACCCAGGGACCGGGGCTTTGGCGCGATGTCTCTGGCCGAACAGAAAAAAGCCGGTATCGATGCCCTGGATCAGTTCTGTCAGATTCCCCAGAAGTTTGGCAAACCGGTAATCACCAATGCGTGGTTTTCTGATGAGAGTGTCTCTGAATTCTTACACAATGCCGGCATACCGATGTATTCGATATCTGAAGACTGTGCCCGGGCGATGGATGGACTGGTAAAATACGGTGAGATTCAGAGGAGGAAGGGGTAGGGAGAGGGCAGAAAGGGCAGAAGGCAGTAGGCAGAAGGCAGAAGGGAAGGTCGGGAAGGGATAGGCACAGAGGCACAAGGCATAAGGAAGGGATGGAGAGAGATACGGGGAAACTGTGAACCGGTGAGGGGCGAAGGGAGAGAAGAATGGACGTGCCGATTTCTGTGGAAGAGATCGGCACGTGTTGTTTTGGACGATGGGGTCTTTCAGGTTCCTTAGGTGTCAATGCCCACGGGGCACACGGATAGACAGGTGCCGCAGCAACCATATGTGGCGCATCGATAGACGTCTTTCCATCCCTTGCCATTCAAAGATGTGCTGGGGCAGCGCTTTACGCATTCCTTGCAGTCCTTGCACCCTTCGTAGATGGGATCTCCCACGGGTTGTCCGGCCGGAAGTTCCT
>JAZFSW010000177.1:0-2699 GCA_036446375.1 Desulfobacterales bacterium
TTATCCTGGCCCATCTTAGTGAGGAGAACAATACGCCGGAAAAGGCGTTGCATGCCGTGGGGCAGGCCCTCTTAAACAGCGACACCCGGTTGTCTGTCGCCGCCCAGGATAGCAGCAGCGAGGTCTTCTATATCAGATAGGTGAGGAGAAGGGAGCCGAGGGTTCAAGGATTGCGCCTCTCGGCTTGATGGGCAGCAGGTGTCAGGAAACCCTTTGGCTGGGGTGAGTCCCTACTGACACCTGACACCCGACACCTGTCTCAGTTCAAGCCGAACAGGCGCAAATCCCACGTACCTGTGTCGCTTCTTTTGAACATGGTGGCGTCTAAATGACAGACAGAAGGAAAGGAAGCACTTGAAAGAGCCCTCGAGAACCCATCCGAATCACTACCCGGATCATCCCCGTGTTGCCGTTGGCGCTGTGGTGTTTCACAAAGGAAAGGTGTTGCTCATTTTACGGGGCAAGCCGCCGGCGGAAGGCCAGTGGGCGATTCCCGGCGGCAGTGTGGAACTGGGGGAAACCCTTCAGGTGGCAGCAGAGCGCGAGATCCGGGAAGAAGCCGGCATTACCATCCGGGCCGGTGAACCGGTCTATACCTTCGACCTGGTCCAGCGGGACGAAGCGGGAGATATTCGTTTCCACTATGTCATCATTGATCTATCGGCGGAATATATATCCGGTGGGCTGACAGCCGGAGATGATGCCATCGATGCACGCTGGGTGTCACCCGAACAGCTTGATGACCTGCAGATCAACCCCCGGACCCGCCACGTGTTGCGTGAGTATTTCAGCTTCGGGGTGAAGTAACAACGACGCCGTCAATAATAGTACCAGATGGTTTTATAGTGGGACAGGTTTTCGCCGCCGGCTCTTAACCGCTTGAGATAATCATGTATTGAAACATCCGTGTAGATATATGTATCGACCAGAGACAGTTTCTTTTCCCAGGGATGAAATTCAAGGACCCTTCGGCCATCAGGAAGAATAGAAATAACATCATGGTGCTGGTCGGCTCGCAGGTAGTTCTTTCCAAGACCCGGCACATTGAAGACCGTCTCGTCGGTGCGAACCGATCCAGGTACAAGACGGGCATCTTCCTTCTGCTCTTGAAGCAGTCGTGCGATGGGGACCCTGAAATCATCGGTTTCCTCTTTGCCTTTCGTGCTGAAGGTATAATAGGGGGAAACACCGATTGAGCGCAGTTTCTTTCGCAGAGCAACGGCTTCGAATTTTCTGGAATTATAAAATGTGTAAACCAGCTGGTTGTAGACACTTATGCCGGCGCGCCGGAATTTCTGAGTCGCTTCCATGGCCTGGGGAGTGACCTCATAGGGGTGCTCAAAATGGGTGATGATCAAGATCTCCCGTTTCCCCGGCACATGAAACCGGGAGATATCGCGGACCAGTGTGTCGGTGATGCGTTGGGGAAGGGTGACCAGTGACCGGGTCCCGATCCGGATTCTTTCGACGTGCTGAATTTTCGACAGCCGCAGGAGTAGCTTCCTTATGGTTGCATCAGACAACATCAGGGGATCACCCCCGGTAATCAGGACCTCGCTGATTTCCGGTACGTCGGCAATCCACTGTACCGCCCGCTCAAGTTTCTCTTCAGACAGCGCGGCCTGGGACGAATGAATCCCTTCAACTTCCCAGTTTCGCTGGCAGTAAACGCAGATTTGGGGGCATGTGAGGAAAGGTTTGAGGATGACAATTTTAGGATATCGACGTGTGATCCCATCAATCGGCGAGGTGTTTCGCTCAAGCATGAAGTCCTGGGAGAACGTCTCGTCCTTTCTCAGCTCGACCGTTTTGCTCACATTGTAAAGAGAGGGAATCACCTGCGCGCGTATCGCATAGTCCCTGTTCCGGCTGGTCTCGTTGTCCATCAGCGAGAGATAATAGGGTGTGATGCCAAAGGGTAGGTTGTGGGCATTGGCCGATGCGACAGCCCCGTGTTCTTCATCGGTTATCTTCACAAGGGAGGCCAACAGGTCTGCATCACCTATCGTATGGGCCAGCTGCCATTTCCAGTCGTCCCACTGCCCGTCGGTTGCCTTGAAATGTTTCAATATTCGATGCGTATTCAACCGCCTCTGGCCAATAACTGCCTCATCGAGGCCGCACGGATAGCGGTCCACAAAGCGGTCCACTGTTCTGGCCATTCTTGACAGATCAGCGGATCTTAACCGGGCGGCCTTTTTCCCCTCGTATTTGATGAACGTTGGAATCTTATCCGAATATACCCCGGTCTTTCCCATGATACCCCTCAGCAGATGTTCGAGTTCCCTAAAGAAACCGGTGCTGGGGGCCGGCAATCCTGCGAGGTCCGGGTGATGAAGTAGATCATTGATATATTTCAGGAAACTATATCCTGCGAGTTTTTCACTTCGGCTGGATAGGACCATTCGAAACACCCGGATCGCGTCACGGGTCAGCACCCATTCCAGAGGCGGAATAGACGGGTCATCGTCGAATGTGGCCAACAACTGATTCGAGAGAACGCTTCTGAACTTGCGCCTCTTGACGTTCAGAGAATCGTCGGATAGGATTATCTCCTTCAGGGATGGCGCCATCGTGAATATGTCGTCAAGCTTTCGTTGTATTTGATTCGAATTCATCATTATTCCAATTAATTATGTTCAATCCCTATCGTGTAGGAAAAGATCTATTGCTGTGTTTCAGATCGATTAGATATTCCG
>JAZFSW010000178.1:0-2271 GCA_036446375.1 Desulfobacterales bacterium
ACATGTATGCCTTCACGCCTGGCCAACCGCTATGCCTTGTATATGAAGATTTCTACTTAGCCATCGGTTATACTTTTTACGAGTGCATCGACGTTGATACAGAGGAAATCTGAGGTTTTTCGGTATAGGAGAGAATGACTGCAGTGAAAAAAATAGGATTACTTGTCAAAGCAGATTCTGAAGCGGCAAAGAAAGCCGATGAATTCGAAAGCTGGCTCAAGACAAAGCATATCGATGTGGTCCGGAAGGAGAGTATCCTCCCCAATTTCAGGCACACGGATGCGCAATTACCCCCGGCTCCCGCTGACCTGTTTTGCGTTTTTGTGTTGGGCGGGGATGGCACATTCCTCAGCGCCGTTCGCTGGATAGGAGACCAGGATATCCCGGTTCATGGCGTTAAATTCGGCGATGTCGGATTCCTGGCAGAGACGGCCGAAGACAACCTGTTTTCTGTTGCCGAAGCCATTTTAGACGGCGCTTTTACCACCCAGCCCCGAATGCGCCTGCTTGTCAAAGTGATCCGGGACGACAAGGAAGTGGTCAATGAAACAATATTGAATGATGTCGTGATCAACAGAGGTGCACTTGCCCGGCTGGCCGATATCGAAACCACCGTAGACGATCACTATCTCACCACCTACAGAGCCGATGGCCTCATTGTTGCAACACCCACCGGTTCCACCGCATATTCACTCGCAGCAGGAGGACCGATCATTCATCCTGCGGTTCCCGGCATTATCATAACCCCCATATCGCCCTTTACCCTCACCGTTCGTCCCCTCATCGTTTCCGACTCGGCGACGATCAAGATACGGCTTGCCGCACGCGCTTCCGACATATTACTGACCTTCGACGGCCAGTCCGGATTTGAGATAAAGGATAATGATACTATCATTATCAAGAAAGGCCCCCGACCCGTTCACATGATCACCACGCCGGGCTATAATTATTTTGATGTTTTGAAGGCGAAGTTGCGGTGGGGTGGCGGGAGAGGTTAAGTAACCTCAAATAAGTTCCCGTCGGGATCAGCGATGAAGGTAACGGTTTTGTCGCCTTTGGGAACCTGGCGGATCGTCCCTCCGATGTTTCGGCATCTGGCAAGAAATTCCTTCAGGTCTTCTACCTCAATGCAGGTATGGGCTATTTTCCTGTCATCGACGTTGAGGGTGTCGGTAATGAAGATTTCGAAATGCATCTGATCATTCGCGTAATTGATGATGGGAAGTTCCATATCCAGATCAAATATCTGCCGGGAAAGTTCCGCCGACAGCGTTTTTCGGTTCAGCTTTTCCAATCCCAACAGATCCCGGTAGAACCGGTCTGCGTTCTCTTCTGAGCTGCATGTCAGCGCCACATGCTTTAATATCATTTGCCAGTGACCCCTTCACGCGTTTCATGTGGGCGAATAATCACTTTTATCGATTCCGTGCCATCCATCACCAATCGAAATCCTTCTGCAATATCGTCTAATGGCAGTCTGTGGGTAATCAAATCATCGATGCTTATCGTATTCTTCTGAATGAGGTCTATGGCTTCAACCATGTCCGGCGGTCCGCAATAATAGGAGGTGAGGATGCGCACTTCCCGGGTCCAGAAGTTGTTTATCGGTATCGTGACGTCTTTTTCAGGACCGGGTACAGCAAAAAAAACAATCGCCCCCCCCTTGTCGACACATGTCCAGGCCTGCTCAACGGCAGACATTGCCGAGGTGCACAGAAACACCACATCCGCCTTTTCGTGGTTTTCTGCAACCAGTCTTTCCGGCACATCTTCTGCGGCATCAAGGGTAACATCAGCGCCCAGGACCTCTGCTACTCTGAGTCTGTCGCCGTTGATATCCGTTGCGATCACCTTGCAGGATTTGGCCCGTGCAAGCTTTACATGCAATAGTCCAGACATGCCGCATCCCATCACCAGCACCGTTTGGCCCGCCTTTACACCGGCAAGCCGTTGGGCCCTAACCACACAGGCGAGAGGTTCGATAAAGGTGCTTTGATCGTAGGTGATACTGTCCGGCAGGAGGTAAGTGCCTTTTTCGACAAGGGCTGGCGGAACAAGAATATATTCGGCAAATCCACCGGGAAGTCTTTCCTTCACATTCGGGCATACCGGATAGTGTTTGTTGTCACAATACGCACAGGACATACACGGTATTTTGGGAGCAATAAACACCCTGTCTCCGGGTGTATAGCGATCCACCCCTTCACCCACGGCAACCACTTCGGCCCCAATTTCATGCCCCTGGACCAACGGGGCTCTCGGCAGTCTGTA
>JAZFSW010000179.1:0-2594 GCA_036446375.1 Desulfobacterales bacterium
CTTTTCCAATCGCTGGTGGCCGGTATGATGCTGAGTGTTTTGAGGAACTCAAGTTCCCTGTAAAGCATGCCCTCTTCCCTGAGGCTATCGGAGGGGATGAATGGGTCAGCATGTATTCCCAGGAGATCGTTCAGGCCCAGGTCCGCCATATCTGCTGTCGATAAGGGGATCAGCTGACCGGTCAGCCGTCTGCTGCTTTCCCGGGTCCATTCACAGGACAGCAATAGATTTTCTCTGTCATATTGAATCCATCGAATACTGCGGGCTACGGCAGCAATGATTTCCATGGCGACCTCATGGTGCCTATCCATGAACGACTGCTGAAAATACAGATAGCCCATGGTTAATTTTTGGTGAATCGTCACCATCTCCGGATATCTTTCCAGGGCGATAGCCGGTGTCGGTTCCCAGGCTGAAAAGGCGTCAATGGTGCCTTGAGACAAGGCGTCTGCCATTTCATGGACTTCCATGGGCACCAAGTGCACATCGGCCTCGGAAATACCAAAAGAAGACAGGGCGTTCAGCAGAGCGTAGTGGGCGTTTGAGCCGAATGCATACCCGATGCGTTCCCCTCGAAGATCGCTGATGAGCATGGGCTGTCTGGCCACGATGGAAATGAAGCCTTGCTGCATCAAGACAGGGATGACGACATTCATTGTGGCTGCAGCCGATAGCGCCGGCATATCCCCCCCGATACCGATATCAAGATCGTCTCTTTTAAGGAAATAATTTACATCGGCGCCCTTGAGAAAGGGATAATATCTGATCTTCATTCCCCGCGCTGCAATGGCAGCATTGAGGATATTGTCCCGTTTCATTGCTTCTGTAATCAGACCGGTCGGCCAATACAGGGGTTGTGTGCCGATATGGATAACGTCATCGGCATTACGCATGTCATATTTTGCATATACGGGATGCGTTGAAAGATCCGCGCTCCCAGCAGGCTGCACATCGGGGGTCGGCGTTCCCGGCAAGAGGAAACGGATCAATGCCAACACGACGAGGGTAAGTATAGCAAGCATCGAATATAATACGAATTTACTCTTCTTCATATTGATTCCTGCATATAAGTGCCGACGGTGGCCAGGAACCCGCAAGGCGGCACCTTGCTGATCGTTGGAGAAACGGCGGTAATCGGCTGGGGTTGCGTCACGCTTGCAGCGGGATTGCGGGACAAAAGCCCTGAACTCTGAACCCAGAACCCAGAACCCTCGTATGAAACTACAGCACAATTTGGCATATCTGGGGCGCCCGAAATCCGTCCTTACTTCAGGCCAAACAAGCTGAAATCACAAACACCAAGATCCAAATGACAAGCAAGTTCCAAACTAAAAGAGCCAAATTCCAAACACGATCCCACGGCATGGGCAGTTGTTTGGGATTTCGTATTTTGATTATTGTGATTTCCTTGTTTTTTGGGATTTGCCATTTGGCTTTTCGCCTCAATCCCCAGGTGAAAGCCGAAAGTCTCGTTCTCGATTAGACTGGCTGCTCTCCAAGCCAGCGGCTGGGCTGAACCCAGAACCCCGAACCCCGAACGCTGAACCCTTGAACCCCATATCTTCATACAAGAAAGAGCCCCAAAGCGCAACCCGTTCTGAATTCACCCGGGACAGAACGCGATCAGTAGTTCCCCAGATCGGGTAGATCGTCATCCGTGGTGATGGTCCCCTCAATCAGCAATTCGGTGATCTCGTCATCGGTGTATCCCAACAGCTCTCCCAACACATAATCGGTGTGTTCACCCAGCAGCGGCGCCGGGGTCTGTTTCCGGTGCGGCATTTTTGAGAAGCGGGAGGCGGGAAGTTCGTAGGAGTGAGTGCCGACTTCTTCATGTTCCAGTTCTCCAAAATGCCCCCGGTGTTTGAGCTGAGGGTCCTTGAATAGATCCTCATTGCTGGCAACGATACCCGCGGCAACTCCGGCGGCTTGAAGCAGATCTACGACGTCCTGCCTTGATTGCTGCAGCGTCCAATCGGCGATCAGGCCTTCCAGTTCGTCCTCATTGTCTTTACGCGCAGAAAAGGTGGCAAACCTTTCATGGGTGCACCATTCTTCTTTTCCAAGGACCTGGCAGAAACTTGCCCATTCCGCTTCACCGGTTACCGCAATGGCCACCCATTTGTCTTCTCCCCGGCAGGGAAAGACCCCGTGAGGTGCCATGTCCGGGTCCCGGTTACCCGCCCGAATGGCCGATCTTCCATTGACGAGATGGTCCATTATGGTCGGCCCCAGGACATACGCCCCGGCCTCGGTCTGGCTCTGATCGATGAAAACCCCTTTACCGGTCCGCCGGCGATAGAGAAGCGCCCCCATCAGCGCGATAACCGTGAAGGTGGGGGCAACGGTATCCGTGTAGGCGAGAGCATCCAGACATGGCAGGCGATCAGGCCAGCCGGTCATATGGGAAACACCCACCAAAGGACCATGATGGTATCCCCAGGCTGCAAAGGATGACAGGGGTCCGGTTCTGCCCAGTGAGCTGCTGCTCAGGTAGATGACATCGGGCTTTTCCTGCCGACAGCCCTCATAGTCGAGCCCCCACTTTTCCAATACACCGGGGGCCATGTTTTCAATAACCACGTCCGCCCATT
>JAZFSW010000180.1:0-3813 GCA_036446375.1 Desulfobacterales bacterium
TGGGAACTGTGCGGGGTGATGAAGCACAGTCGCTTTCGATGAACAGGATCGTCATTGATTTTGACTTCATGCAGACCTATGATATTCCTCTGCTTGAAGGCCGAGCGCTTTCCAGGGAGATTTCAGGAGATATCTTACTCGATGAGGATGAAACTGAGGTTAATGTCATCATAAACGAACTGGCAGCTGCCCGTCTTGGATTTGCTTCCGCGGCCGATGCCATCAACAAGAATTTCTACGATTTCCCAAAGGAAAGAGAGGTACGCGTCTACACTATTGTGGGCGTCATGCCGGATCAGAACTTTCTGGGTCTGCACAATAAGATCAAGCCAATCGTTTTCGAAGTTAGTCCCACCGATTTTTACAGCGGCTCAATTCGGATTAGCGGTCGCGATATGAAAACCACCATCGAGAAAATCGAGAAGGTCTGGGATGGGGTAATTCCGGAGTATCCGATACAAACAAAATTTCTCGATGAAACCTTCGAACAGATTTTCGTTATTTTTTCGACCATGACACAAGTGCTGACAGGCTTTTCATTCATCGCACTTATGCTTTCCATGATCGGCCTGTTCGGTCTGGCGGCCTTTATGGCGGCGCGACGCACCAAAGAGATCGGCATTCGCAAGGTCATGGGTGCAAATCTTGTCCAGATCGTACGCATGTTGATCTGGCAATTCTCAAGACCGGTGATGTGGGCACTGCTTGTGGCTCTGCCGGTTTCCTATTTCGCTTCCAATATCTATCTGGATTTCTTTGCAGACAGGCTCAATCAGACCGAGGCGATTGTCTCCGGAGCCGGTATCCTCGTCGTCTGCATTTCATGGGCCGTTGTCGCTGTGCATGCCGTGAAAATAGCGCGCTCCAGCCCCATTTACGCTCTGCGCTACGAATAAAGGGAGGAGTGGGGCTGGCAGATGGATCTGATCCTGCCGGGTGTCGGTCTGCCCGGACTACACGGGTTTGGATTATTGGAGCTTCTCCAAAAGAGTTGAATGATCCTTGGACCCTCTTCTCCAACTAGATTGGAGAAGAACCAAATTGCTGTATCCCAGCAGCACCAGCGTCTCTCATTTCCCACCGATAATTACTGTTGCGGACCCCCAAGATAATGGTCTATACAGAGCTCACCTGATTGCTCATCACCGATTGCCTATTCTTACATATACGACACCATCTGATGGATGATGGAGATAAACCTTGGAGTTAAGCTGAATGACAAGCAATGACACACATCTTTTGAAAATTGCCGATGAGCTCAGCCTTCGTATTACCCAGGTAAGGGCAGTGGCCGGGCTTCTACAAGCCGATGCCACCATCCCCTTTATTGCCCGGTACCGGAAGGAAGCCACTGATAGCCTGGATGAGGTTCAGATTGCCGCCATCCGGGATCGGCTCCAGCAGCTTGAAGAGTTGGATGCCCGCAAAGCGGCGATCCTGAAATCGCTGGAGCAACACGGCCATCTGACCGACGAACTGGCAGCGCAGGTCAGCGCTGCAGAAACCCTTACCGCCCTTGAAGATATCTATCTTCCGTATCGCCCGAAACGCCGAACGAAAGCCACCATTGCCCGGGAAAAAGGGCTTGAGCCTTTGGCAGAGATTGTCTTTGCACAGGAAGGTCGCGATCCGGAGGATGTCGCCGCCGCTTTTGTGGATGCGCAGAAAGGCGTTGAAACAACAGACGATGCGCTTTCCGGTGCGAGGGATATCATTGCCGAATGGATCAACGAAGATCCCCAGGTCCGATCACGGCTGCGCGATCTGTTTGAGAAGAGAGGGGTATTTGTCAGCGCTGTTGCCGCGGGGATGGAAGAAAGCGGCGCCAAATACAAGGATTATTTTGAATGGGAAGAGCCGGCCGCCCGTGCGCCCTCCCACAGAATTCTTGCCATGCGCCGGGGGGAGCGGGAGGATATCCTGAACCTTACCCTCGCTCCCCAGGAGGAGGATGCGCTTGGGATTATGGATGGGCTGTTTGTTAACGCTTCCGGGGATGCCGGGCACCAGGTAACCGCTGCCGTCCGGGATTGCTACAAGCGGCTTCTCTCGCGGTCCATGGAAACCGAGGCGCGCCTTGCCACAAAGGAAAGGGCGGAGACCGAGGCGATCCGGGTGTTTGCCGACAATCTTCGTCAGCTGCTGCTTGCTCCACCGCTCGGTGCCAAGCGGATGATGGGGATTGATCCGGGACTGCGGACCGGATGCAAGGTTGTCTGTCTTGATGCCCAGGGAAAGCTGATTCATCACGGCACAACGATCTACCCCCATACCTCTGAGAAGAAAGTCCGGGAAGCAGCCGATGCGGTTAAGGCCCTTTGCGAACGGTTTAAGATTGAGGCGATTGCCATCGGTAACGGCACGGCCGGTCGGGAAACCGAAAGCTTCATCCGGGAACTGTCCATTGACCATTGTCAAGTGGTCATGGTCAATGAGAGCGGCGCATCGGTCTATTCGGCATCCGAGGTGGCCAGGGAAGAATTTCCGGATCTTGACCTTACCGTGCGGGGGGCCGCATCCATCGGAAGGCGCCTGATGGATCCGCTTTCCGAGCTGGTGAAAATCGATCCCAAGTCCATCGGTGTTGGACAATACCAGCATGATGTGGACCAAACGAATCTAAGAAACGCCTTGGATGATACCGTGATGAGCTGTGTGAACAACGTGGGGGTCGATGTGAACCGGGCCAGTGCCCAGCTTCTCACCTATGTTTCCGGACTTGGGCCTCAGCTTGCCAACAACATTGTCGAGCACCGGAATGAAAACGGCCCCTTCCAATCGAGAAAGGAACTTAAGAAGGTCAAGCGACTCGGCGCAAAAGCCTTCGAGCAATCCGCAGGCTTCTTGAGGATCAGTGAAGGCAGCAACCCCCTTGATAAAAGTGCCGTTCACCCGGAAAGCTACGCCATTGTTGACGCCATGGCGGCGGATCTGGGCTGCGGGGTAGCCGATCTTATGACCGATGCCGGGTTGAGAGAAAAGATCGATATCTCAAGATATGTGACAGACAGTATCGGCCGTCCCACCCTGAAAGATATTGTCGATGAACTGGCCAAACCGGGACGGGATCCCCGGGAGACGTTCCAGGCCTTTGCATTTGAAGATGGTGTTTCAGACATTCGGGATCTGCGGAAAGGGATGAAGCTTCCCGGTATTGTCACCAATGTCACTGCTTTTGGTGCCTTTGTCGATGTCGGGGTTCATCAGGACGGCCTGGTTCATATCAGCCAGCTGGCCGACCGGTTTGTAAAGAATCCGGCCGATGTGGTCAAGACCCAGCAACAGGTGATGGTTACGGTGCTTGATATTGAAATCGATCGAAAGCGGATTGCTTTGTCCATGAAGAAAGATCCCGGAAAACCCCGGGAAAGCAGGAAGAAGCCGCCAGCCCAAAAGCCGAGACGCGCTCAGGAGAAGCCCAAGCCGGCGCCGTTCAATAATGCCTTTGGGGAAGCGTTGAAGAATAAGAGATAGGCAGAAGGCATCAGCCGTCCCCTCTGGCTATGGCCGACAAGCAAGGCAAAAGGCAAAAGGGATAAGGCTGTAGGCTATTAGGAAAAATGGGAAAACGGCACCTTCAGTCCTTCTAATTTCCTTAATCAAAACAACGATGGAAACACTCCTTCAAAGACTCGGGGGTGATTTCGTGTAATGGTTCGATTTCGGCCAGGACACGGATCCTTCCGAACTGTTCTATCGCCTGCCGGTTTCCCGGATTCTTCGGGCCGTTCATCACCACGCCAAAGACATCCACGCCCTTTCTTCGCATCTGTTCCAGAGAGAGCAGCGTGTGATTGATCGTTCCCAATTCAC
>JAZFSW010000181.1:0-2131 GCA_036446375.1 Desulfobacterales bacterium
CCAGCTTCCTCCAGGCCAAAGGGGCAAAGGATGTGGGCGTGGAATTCTTCTCCCTTTCCAAGAGCTACAGTATGCCGGGATGGCGGGTCGGGTTTTGCGTGGGGAACGAAGAAACCGTGGGGGCTCTGAAACGGATAAAGAGTTATCTGGACTACGGCATATTTCAGCCGATCCAGATTGCGTCCATTATTGCATTGAACGGTCCACAGGATTGTGTGAGAGAGATCCGAGACACCTACCGGGACCGGAGAGATGCGCTGATATCCGGGCTCAATCGGGCGGGCTGGCAGGTTCCGAGTCCGAAGGCAACGATGTTTGTGTGGGCGAAAATCCCGGACAAGTTCATCAAAATGGGTTCGGTCGAGTTTTCCAAGATGTTGATTAAAGAAGCTGAGGTGGCGGTTTCTCCGGGTCTGGGATTCGGGGAATATGGAGATGAATACGTGCGATTTGCCCTGATTGAAAACAATATGCGTATCAACCAGGCGATCCGCGGTATCCGGAAGGTCATGTAGCATAATCCATCGTTATTGGTTATTTTCCATACATGTTGCCACAGAATGTCGTGACGCTAGGAGGAAATCATGGAAGATCTTCTTCGTGCCTTAGTGTCTTTGTGGCCAATTCTTTTCCGGCATAGGAAGGTTGGGGTTTGACATGAAGTAAATCAAGATCGGCATTATCGGTTATGGCACTGTTGGTACAGGGGTGGCCAAAATCCTTCTGGAGCAAAAAGATCTTATTTGCTCACGGGTGGGTGCTTCCCTTGTCCTGAAGCATGTTGCCGATATCGATATAGAAACGGACCGGGGTCTTCGCCTGGATGCAGGGGTGCTCACCAACGATGCACGGGCTGTCGTTGATGATCCGGACATCGATATTATCGTCGAAATGATCGGTGGCGAAGGGATAGCCAAAGAACTGATATTGAGAGCGATCGAGAACGGGAAAAATGTTGTCACCGCCAACAAGGCCTTGCTTGCCAGCCAGGGGAACGCCATTTTCAGGGCAGCCGATGAAAAGGGTGTGGATCTTGCTTTTGAGGCAAGCATCGGCGGCTGTATGCCGATCGTCAAATCCCTCCGGGAGTCCCTGGTGGGTAATCGCATCGAATCGATGGTCGGCATTCTCAACGGCACCTGCAATTATATCCTCACCAAGATCAGTGAGGAAGGCAGCACGTTTGATGTCGCCCTTGCCGAGGCACAGGCGGCCGGCTTTGCCGAAGCCGACCCCACCCTTGACGTGGAGGGAATCGATACAGCCCATAAACTCGCATTGTTATGCTCCCTTGCCTACGGCATGGAGATCAATCTTGCAGATATCTATACCGAAGGGATTTCCGACATAACCCCCTTTGATATCCGGATTGCCGGAGAATTCGGCTACCGGATCAAGCTGCTTGCCATCAGTAAATGCCGGGGGGATGCCATCGAGGCTAGGGTACACCCCACGATGATTCCGGAGGACAATCTGCTCTCCCGTGTCGGTGGTTCACTGAATGCGATCACTCTTTCCGGCGACAGTGTGGGGGATATGATGCTTTATGGCCATGGGGCAGGTATGATGCCAACGGCCAGCGCTGTTGTCGGCGACATTGCGGATATTGCGCGGAACCTTTTGTGCCGGACGACCGGAAGAGTCCCGTCGCTTTCCTATCAGAGGGCCCAGATTAGAAAGATTCCCATCATCCCGGTCGACGACATTTATACCCACTACTATTTTAGATTCCTTGTCCTGGATCAGGCCGGCGTGCTTTCGAAGCTATCCGGCATTCTGGGCAAGCATGATATCAGCATGAAATCCGTACAGCAAAGAGGCCGGAAGATAAAAGGGGCCATCCCCCTGGTGATCTTGTCTCATCTCGCCAAAGAAGCGGATGTGCGGAAGGCCCTCGCAGAAATTGCAGCCCTTGAGGCGGTCAGCGATACGCCGATGTTCATCCGAATGGAGGGCGATCCGGAGGAAGATCGACCGGCCGACAATCCTGACATGACGGATGGATGAACCGGCATAAGGTTCATTCTGAAAACGGGAGTCCCCGGAAGATCCGAATCACTCGAAACGCATTTTCGATACGTCTGTTGATCGTGGAAGAGATGGTATTATGTATATGGTTTGCACGGATCTC
>JAZFSW010000182.1:0-2478 GCA_036446375.1 Desulfobacterales bacterium
GATCCGGGGCTGACCGCAATTCCCCTTAGAATATCGCTTGATGGATCATTCTGCACCTGAACCTCTTTGATCCAGGGATTTCCGCTGATTTCAGCAGGGATGGCACTGGGCGGACGAAGCGCTTTTTGTGCTTCTCTTAACTCGCGGCGTTCGGCGGCAATCGGTCCATACTCCCTCAGGGCCTTGTTTTCAGCAAGCGCCGAAACACTTTCCCGCAGTTCACCCATTTTAAGATAGTATGTATCATCCGGCTGCAGGAACGTTCCGACATCCACCAGGCGTCTTCCGACTTCGGATGCAAAGGATCTTAGCATGGGCCAGGTCATGCCCAATGGGAAGAGCATATCGTCTCTAAAAGGGTAGTAGCGCTGCGCGTACCAAAGGCGAAAGCGATACTGCCAGTACGTCAGCCCACTGAAAACCTGTTCTGCTTTTTCAAAGGCTGCTTCCCGGTTGCGCGAAGCTTCTACTTCGTGTTTTTTCGGATCATATGCCGAATCCTGCACCATGGTTTTCAAGGTGGTAAAGAGAGGCGCTGGATCTTCAACCATAGGGGGTTCTACAAAGTCCAACGTATAGCCCATGTGCCCATAAATACGAAGATATTCAGCAATCGCTTCCACTACCGGTCCGGCGTCCGAATGGCTCTTGAGGACCTTCATCAGTCGCTTTGCCGGGGTGACGACCACCCGTTCATGGAGGGCGTCATTTGCCTGGATCATTCTAGAGATGCGATGCAAATGTTCATTGGCCTCCATGTTTTTCGACGCGTAGCCGCTGAGGAATTGGCCGCTGATAAGATGATGGTCCGGTGCATATTCCGCCAGAAACTGCTGAAATTGATCATCGGAAGACTTGATGACACCGAAGATTCGACCCACATTCCTGCCGGACCAATACCGGCCTTCCGCATGAGCCAATTCGCGGATGCCTTCCAAGAGCTGCTCAGCCGGTGCTTCGACCGGGTCAACATCACGCCACTTGTCAGCCGCCTCGTGCAGTTCCGGCATGGCTCGCTCCTGCCAGTCCCGGATCAATTGATCACCCGGTTCGGTCCGGCCATGGCCTGTCAATGCCGAACTGCCCATCTCGGGTGTGGTTACGGCATACGCCAGGTCTTCGACATCTGCCGTTTTGGCCCACGTTTCGAATGACCTCCGATCTTCGGCGGTGATGCCTGCAAGGAATAGATCCAGATCATGTTGCACCGTCTCAGCGACCTCTTCTTGCCTTTGCTGCGTGCGCTGTTGAAGTTCCTGCTTCTTCTTTGCAGCTTCTTCCTCTGCTGCTGCCATATCGGCTTCTGTTGTCCCCCCGGCTTTGTCGGTAAGTCCGGGTATGGGTATCTTTTTCCAGTCCATTCGCTGGTATGCGTAGCCATTCACCGTCACATACAATGGGCCTTCCATCATTTCGTTCCACTCTTCAGAGTCTGCTTTTCCTCCCGGGAATTCCAGCTGCAGCCCTTCGATCAGATACAGTTCCTCAAACAACGGACAAACCGGGCCCGTTACATTCTCTACGATTTGGCGCCGCACCAAATACTTGGCTGGCGGAAGCGGCTCCCATGTGTCGGGTAATGGCTGGGGCGGCAGGTTGGTGATGGGGCGGGACTGGAGCATATAAAGGGCGCCCCCGGAAATGGCCCACTCGATATCCTGTGGAACATTGTCGAAAAGGCTTTCTATGTCTAAGGCAATGGATGATAGTTCCCTTAAGGCGTCTCCAGACATCGAAGATTTGCCCTGCTCGTTTTTAGCGATGCGATCTATTCGGGTCCCATGATTGCCATCGGGAACGATCTTTAGCTCCTTGGTGCCGATGATCGTTTCCTTTGCTTTCAGCGTATTTCGGTCCAGGATGTAGGTGTCCGGCGTTACTTGGCCACCGACCACCGCTTCACCCAGGCCGTAGCTGGCATTGACGATCAATTCATCCCGGTCACCGGTAGCCGGATTGGCGGTAAACAGGATGCCGGAAAGATCCGAGAGCACCATCTTCTGCACCACCACTGCCATGGCGACAGCACTCTGTTCTACACCCATCTGGTGTCGGTAGCTGATTGCCCGGGATGCCCAAAGAGAAGCCCAGCAGTCGCGGATAGCCAGAATCAGCTCATCTTCACCGCGTATATTCAGATATGTATCCTGCTGGCCGGCAAAAGACATGTCCGGCAGGTCTTCCGCATTGGCCGAAGACCGGACCGCTACGGCAGGCTGTTGGCCGTCCAGCTCGGAATAGGAATTCCGGATCTCCGCTTGCATCTCATCAGACAGTTCCGCCTTCCCGATCAACGCCTGAATTCGTTTCGAACCGGCTTCAAATGACACGGTTTGACCGGCCATTTTGGGTACGGCCAAATCAAGAATAACCGTTTGCAGGCGATTGACTTCTATAAACCGCTTGTATGCGTCGGCGGTTACAAAAAAGCTGTCGGGAACAGCCAGGCCTGCTCTGGCCATCTTGCCAAGAGATTGT
>JAZFSW010000183.1:0-2019 GCA_036446375.1 Desulfobacterales bacterium
GCGCAGACGTGCCTTTGTGGCAATTCTCCACTTCAGCTTTCGTCAAAGGGCAGGGCTTCACCTTCGGGAAGAGGGATTTCGAAGACATTCAGTGTCATGGAAATCATCGTGTAATATCCCATGAGGCTAATCAGGTCGACAATCCCTTTTTCACCGATCAGTGCTTTGGTCTCCTGATACCTATCGTCGGAAACCCGTTTGCCATCAAGCAGTTCCAGGCAGAAATCGTGGACGATCAACTCATCCGGCGTTGCACTTTCGGGGCGTTCTCTGCTCTTGATATGATCGATGGTCTCATCGGAAAGGCCCGCGCGTTTTGCCAGACGCGCGTGGGCCCACCACTCGAACTGTGCGGACCACCGGCAGCCTATCATAAGGATGGCCAATTCCAGCAAGTTTGGGGGCAGGGCATTGTGGAATCTCAGGGCTGCCCCGAGTTGTTGTATCCGCTCCCCCACGTAGGGACTGTAGAGCCAGGTGTTATAGGGGCCGACCAATGCTCCCCTATCATCCGTCAGAGACACCTTGGCACGTTCCCCCGTATTGATACTGTTGTAAAGATCCCGTTGCTCATCATCCATCATTTCAGGAACCAGGCTGGCAAGTCTCATTCGATTTCTCTCCTTTGGTTCGGCCATTCTTCAGCCGGTGCTGAGTTAATCAAGTTGAACATCCAGGAGGCGATAATTTATTCATTGCCCATTGAATAAACTTATTCATTGCCCATTGTCTAAAATCGTCACATATGTCAACCAAAGGAAAAAAACAGATCACTCACGTCGGGAGTGCGTCTATTTTCTCGCCTGGACCAGCTCTATACTCACACCGTCAGGGGCTTCAAGGTAGGCAATCCGAGCACCCGGGACGAAATCATAGGGTTCTACCGAGAATGTTGCACCCTTCTTCTTGAGTTGGTCACAGTAATCGTCGAGATTCCCCAATACATTGAACCCGAAGTGATCCGTTCCCCACTCATTGTGACTGATATAATCCGCATAGTGCTGCAGGCTGTTTGGCCGGTCCGGTTGTTCTCCCGGGCGTTGCCCACGGACAAGGAGGTTGACGCCTTGGAAAGCAACGGAGATTTGCGGTGCACCCCGAACTTCTGAATTGCCGGTGATCTTGCCTCCCAGCACCTCTACATACCAGTTTGCCGTCGACGTGGGATCCTCGCTGATAATGTGGATATGGTCAAAAACAATTTCAGTATCGCTCATATCGGTTTCACTCCTCTTGGATTGTCTTTTCTACAATGATGATATGGGTCGTCACTTAATAGCGGTCGGTGATACCAATCCACCTGATGCGTTATGGTATCTGAAAGGTGCAAACGAGAATGCGAATTCATAGACACCGTCCCTTGCACAATCTTCTGAAAGCGCATCAAGGTCCATCAGTTCGACAAAGGGTACCCCCAGCATACTCAACACCCCTATGTGCATGGGCAGAAATGAGATCTGGTAAGCATTGTTACATTCCGACGAGGATGGGAAAGCTTCCAGTGCAACGTTATCGGCACCGATGAGGGCGATCTGCTTTTCCTGCAACCATTTCTCAATCCCGCAACTGATTCCTACCTGCCCGTCTTCCATCGCCCATTCCGGCTTGACACCGGTCCACCGTTTCAACCAACCCGTTCTGATGAGAAGCGCTGTTCCCGGTGTTATCTTGACCTTTTCGGCCGTGGCTATCTTCTCAATCATATCCGGTGTCAGCACCACACCACCCTCTATCTTATCGACATACTCCATGTCTAGGAATCTCGCGACATCGATGAGCACACCCCGGGTAAAGGACCGGGGGATATAGGCATTGGAGCTACCCTTGATTACCCCGTTGCTTTGGGAGATAATTTCAGGTGCCGGATAGTTGTTGTATGTGCAGTTTCCCCACCACACATGGACCAAGGGGTCCAGATGGGTGGAGCCATGATCTTCGATCAGCAGTGATGATTCGGTTGCCGAAGCATTGCCAAAAGGTCTGTCCACAAGGAAATCAGCACCATCGGCGGCCATGAAG
>JAZFSW010000184.1:0-2387 GCA_036446375.1 Desulfobacterales bacterium
TTCTCTGCCAGATCTTTCTTGCGCCATGTCTGTCCGCGTCAAGTTTCAGCAGCATTGATCCATCGTAGAAGCTGCTTACAAACAGGTAGTTATCATGGAAGACAGGGGTGGCAATATTGATAACCATCTGCCTCTGCTCAAATCCCTGGTGCCAGTATATGGCACCCGTATCCGGGTTCAATCCAACGACGCGCTGACCTGTCCATACGACGACAACCGGCTTACCGGCCTGCTCGATGAGAATCGGGGCGGAATAGGAAGCATCATCATCCAGATTCCGCCAAATCTCTTTGCCGGTCACCTTATTCAAAGCAACAACGGAAGCACCACGTCGGCCACCGATATTGAGGATGATTCGGTCATCAACGACAAGAGGAGCTGCGGCTATTCCCCAGATGGGCATTTTGATATCATATTCACGGTTCAGGTCTTTCTGCCATATGACCTCACCCGTTTCGTTCTGAAAACAGAACAGATGTCCCATCGTACCCAACGAATAGGCCCGATCGCCATCGATAACAACAGAAGCCCGAGGACCGGCCGGATACCCGACACCTTTGTATTTGCAGGCATAGGAATGGGACCATTTCGCTTCGCCCGTCATCGCATCAAAACATAGAACCCGCTCTATCCCTTTCGGTTTGGTGATACGATCGGTAATGTATACCCGTCCATCTGCCACGGTGGGTCCACTATATCCTGATGCAATTGGCACCCGCCATTTCTTCCTGATCCGTGGTGAATCAAAATGCTTCCTAACACCTGTTTCTTGCCATGTACCATCACGACCTGAACCACGCCAATCCGGCCACTCGTCGCAATAGACGATACCGCACCAGCTGAAAACAACCGCAACTGCGATGCATAGGGTTCTAAAGCTCATCTATCCTCTCCTGTGTAGTTCCCCGTCAACAATGCGAATCACCCGAAACGGTTTGTAGCTGAAATGGGAACGGGAGCCACCAATGGAAATCCGTTTCTCTCGGTACGTTTGGCCCTTAGACAGCCCTTCTTGGCCCAAAAAACATGCACCTAAGGCAATTTTCGGCCCCGTTTTCGAGGTGATTGAATATCATATCAGGTAGTTGGCTTGGTCCGACAAGAAACCAACTACTCTTCAGCCCATGCCAAGAATTGCATGATGCCCCTATGCCCGACATCTCCATAGGGAGAATCGATTCCATCGTCCAGAGAAACCACGAATTTCGGCACATCTTTATTTGTGTAATGCAGATTACCGAATTCACGCTCCCACAGAGCGCTGTTTTCATTGCTGTCCCCGAGTTGCCAGCAGACCTGAATGAGAGCGGATTTCTTGGCTTTGCTGACATAAAAGTCGATCTCAAGGTTCCTGTTGCGATAACCCAAGTAGCGTTGAACCTTAAAGTTGTTTCTCAGCAACTCGATGTAGACCATGTTCTCAAGCAGTCGCCCTTTCTGAGCCTGAGCTTCGTAATCGGCCAAACAGAGATCTCCCAGGTACATCTTATCGACACTGCGTTTGAGAATATCCTTTGTCCGATGCGAATAGGTGCGTGGCAAATGCAGGAAGTAGACATCCTGCATATAGCCGATATACGCGTTCACCAAAGAACTGGTGGTTGGCGCGCCTTCCGAGCCGCCTTTTTGCGGCCTGGGGCTCTGCAAAACCGAATTCGAAATGCTCTTAACCGAAAGCTCCTGGGAGAAGGAGGTCCGGCAGTAATCGATAAGCGCATACAACAAGCCGGGATTGGATGGGTTGTAGCGCGATATGATATCGTTCTTTACCGTCGAGTTGATGATATCGGATATCAACTGAATCCTCTGTTCCTCATCATGGACTTTCAAGACTTCGGGCATTCCTCCGGCTATGAGATAATTCTCAACGTTCTTCTTCGTGTATTCGGTCTGGGTAAACTGGCAGAATTCCGAAAAAGAAAACGGAAAGACCTGCAATGTGGTATACCTCCCCCCCAACTTTGCAGAGAAATCACCGGATAGCATTTTTGAGTTGGACCCGGTGATTATCAATCGGCAGGGATACGCTGCGTCTTCAAAAACCGACGCAACATTCTCATCCCAATTCTCCAATTCCTGGACCTCGTCAAGAATAAGCAAGCTGGGCTGTTCCCTATCGACAAGCTGTTCCATCCACCATTCAACGATGCTGATGAAGTTGCTTTCCTTTCTGACCTCGGCTATTGGCTTGAGAAAGAAATTAACATACAGGATGTTCCTTCTTGGTATACCCTCATCCCACAGCATCTTCATATACTGCCGACCGATGACGCTCTTGCCGCACCGGCGTTGCCCCATAATACTGGTTACAACGTTCACATCCGATAGCCGGGATAGGCTTGACAGATAACTCGGTCGCATCATGTTCCCGGCCGGCAATAGCGATT
>JAZFSW010000185.1:0-7706 GCA_036446375.1 Desulfobacterales bacterium
TAAAGGATGAGGCACGGCGTTTTTTCAAAAAGAACTGTGACGATTCGGCCCTGATGGATCTGGTGGGCGGCAATTCCGATCCGCAGCGGGAGCCCGAAAGTCTCTATGACAAAAAGATCTGGAAGCAGGTCTCGGAGCTGGGCTGGGCGGCCCTGGCCGTTCCCGAAGAAGCCGGAGGAATCGGCATGAGTGTGGTTGCCGTTGCCGGTCTGATTGAAGAGGCCGGTCGTGCGGCCTACCCGTCACCGCTCAATGCGACGATCAACGCCACGTATGTACTCAACGCCTGCAAGACCGATGCAGCAAAAGCCGCGTTGGGTGCGATTGAAGAAGGCGGGACGATCAGTCTTGCCATGACCAATAAGCAGGGGTCCTGGGATTCGGCGGACACGGATGTAAAGGCATCCGGTTCCGGCAGCGTAACATTGGACGGAATGGCCTGGTTTGTTCAAGATGCAGGCAAGGTGGATCGCTTTCTGGTAAAAGCGGCTTCCGATGCCGGCGTGGGGCTCTATGTGGTTCCAGCCGATGCAAAGGGTGTGACCATTACGCTCGATTCCATCGTTGATCTTACCCGGGACCAGGCCCATGTGGAATTTAAAGCCGTTGAGGTCGATGCGGCATCGGTTGTCGCCGAAGCCGGCAAAGGGGATGCGGCCATAGATGCAGCGCTTCCGACGATCCATACCATGATTGCAGCCGATATGTGCGGTGCCGGTGAATGGCAGCTTCAGACCACGGCCGAATACGCAAGAACCCGGGAGCAGTATGACCATATCATCGGATTTTTCCAGGCGGTGAAACATCCCATCGTCAACGTGATGATTGCCATCGATCATGCGCGCTCCCTTGTCTACAATGCAGCCTGTGCCATTGATCACGAACCGGAACAGGCCGCGCTGTTTGCCCATATGGCTAAAGCATCTGCCAGTGACATGGCCGCCTTTGCATCGAGCCGGTCCGTTCAGTTTCACGGCGGCATGGGATTTACCTGGGAGTGTTTCGTGCATCTTCACTTCAAACGCCAGTTGCACAATCAGGTCCTATACGGCGATGCCGCGTATCATCGGTCCAAGTGTGCCGATCTGATGATGGGGCCGATTGCGGCCTAGCAGACCGTGGTGTGAACTTGGCCTTGGCCTGAAAGCGGTATGTCTGATCGTAGAAGAAACAGTACGGATACATGGTGTCAGGTGTCGGGTGTCAGGTGTCAGGATAGGACTTCCAAAGAGCTGACCCAGCCGAAGGCTGGCCTGAATCCCGCCCGGGCGGGAAACCCTGAACACTTAAACCAGCAATCATAAGGAAGGTAGAGAATGAACGAGAAAGTCGTAGGAGATACGCCGGAGCAAGCGGAATTTCGTGCGTATTGCAGCGAATGGGTTTCCAAGAATCGACCCGGTCCACCCCCTGCGGATCGCACATCAAAAACGCGGCCTGGTGTGATGTCACAGGCGATGATTGACTATCTGCAGACGTGGCAGAAATCTGCCTATGATGCCGGTCTGGTGGGGTGTGATTATCCCAAGGAATACGGTGGCGGCGGACGCACAGATTGCCAGCGGGTTGCCAACCAGGAGATGCAACGGGTCGGAACGCCCGGATTTCCTGACATTGCGTTGCAGGAAGGGGCAGCGACCTTGCTGACACACGGATCGGAAATGCTCAAGAAGCGGTTCATCCCCAAGATGTTGTCCGGAGAAGAGATCTGGTGCCAGGGTTTCAGTGAGCCCAATGCCGGATCCGATGTGGCCAATGCCCAGACGTTTGCTGAAAAGAAGGGGGATACCTGGGTCATCAACGGGCAGAAGATCTGGACATCCTGGGCAGAATCTGCTGACTGGATGATCCTTCTCTGCCGTACCGATCGATCGCACAAGCACAAGGGGTTGACCTATTTTATTGTTCCTATCAAGGCCGAACTGGGCAAGTCGATAGAGGTCCGCCCCCTGGTAAAGATGACCGGTGAAGCGGGCTTCAATGAGGTCTTCTTCAAAGACCTTGAGACCCCTGACAGCTATCGGATCGATGATGTCGGCAAGGGATGGGCGGTGGTCATTACCACGCTGATGTTCGAGCGTGATGCCGGTGGTGGTATTGTGGCACCGGCGGCCGGGAGTCGTGTGTCTGCAGGTGAACCCAGTGCTACCACCATAGAAACGGGGATTATCCGGTTGGCAAAAAAGTCCCCGCGAAATGGGAAAACTGCAGCAGACGATGCTGTTATCAGGGATCGCATCATGCAGATTGCTATTCGACAGACCGGGTTTTCCCAGACGAACCGCCGGGGAGCGATTAAGGGCCTCGTGGATCATCCGATGCGTGTTGCGATGCAGGTCAAGCTTGTGGCATCGGAGATCAGCCAGGACCGTGCTGCTCTGTCCCTGGATATAGAAGGTGCCGCCAGTTCGCTGTATACCGCTGACAAGAATGCCCCTGATGGCGGCACGTGGCCCCATCATTACTTGAGTTCTTTTGGGATGACGATCGCTCAGGGCACCAGCGAAATACAGCGTAACCAGATTGGCGAACGCGTTCTGGGTATGCCTAAGTCGAAATAGGATGCAAGTGATTCTCGCGCAAAGCCGCAAAGGCGCAAAGAAAAGGCTCTGGATATTAGTGTCAAAGGGCGATGATTTGCACCTGAATCGCATAGGCGCAATCCATCAAGAGTTACCTCTGTGGCCTCTGTGAGCCCCGCCCGCCTCGCCTGAAGGCGAAGCCGATGGCGGGCAGGTCTGTGAGAGATAGAAATGTAGTTTCATACAATAGGGGGAACAATGGTTGATTTTTCACTGAACGAAACAGATCAGACACTTTTGGATGAAGCGCGTGTACCCCGTCAGGAAATACTCGATAGAGCGCGGTACTATGACTACCATGAAGACGAAATCTCACCGGACCCGCCAACGGATCAGAAGGGATACGAGGCCTATGTCAAGACGATGGGCGATCGCGCCAAGACATCCGGTGCCTGCACCCCGGGTGTGTTTGGCATGGTCCGCATTGTCAATCAGATTTTTGGCAGCGGTGCGCCAATACCCCGACCGGAAGGAGGGGCGGGCGGTGGTTTGGGGAATGCTTCTCTGAGAGCCGCCGGCACCGATGAGCAGAAGAAGAAATGGGGTAAAATGAATCTTGCCATGGCCAATACCGAGCCGGGGTGTGGTTCGGATTCCAAGGCCATCGAAACCACTGCGGTTCGGGATGGTGATGAGTGGGTGCTAAACGGCGAGAAGATATTTGTTACCGGTGGTATCCGCTGCCAAGGCGTTGTTGTCTGGGCCACCATCGACAAGTCCGCCGGTCGCGGGGGTATCAAATCTTTTGTTGTGATGAAAGGCACCCCCGGGTTTGACCTTCAGAAGAAAGAAAAGAAAATGGGTATTCGGGTCAGCGATACCGCTGCTTTCGTTTTGAAGGACTGCAGGGTCCCCCGGGCAAATGTTCTTGGACTCGATGAAGATGTCAAAACCGGTGGCGGTGGATTCAAGGGGCTGATGAAAACCTTCAATATGACCCGTCCCGGTGTTGCAGCAGGCGGCACAGGCCATGTGAATTCGGCCTTCCACTTTGTAACCGAGGCACTGAAAAAAGAAGGTGTGGAAGTCGATTGGGAAACCGGATCTCACAGACGCAGTGCCGTGCAAGAGAAGATGATCGAACTGGAGACGCAGATAGAGGCATCCGCGCTAACGATCTATCGTGCCACCTGGCTTGCCGAAAAAGGGCAACCCAACAACCTGGAATCCTCTGTGTCCAAGGCAAAAGGGGGCGATGTGTCCAGGACGGGCGCGCAACTGGCTATTGAACTCCTCGGGGCCATCGGCATTACTCATGATCAACTGGTGGAGAAGGCGTTTCGGGATGCACGAATAACCGATATCTATGAGGGTACCGGTGAAATCAATCGCCTGGTGACCGCTCGCGCCATCCTTAATTATGGCTCGGCCGATCTTATGTAGAGCCGCAAGACCGGCAAATGTTCACCACTGAAATGCACGGAGCATCACGGAAAAGCACACGGGAAACGATTCGACCCTCCCTTGACGTCTGTTAACATCGGACCTATCTTTGTCCAGAGGAAAACAGATAAAGGAGGGTTACCATGAAGAATCTATGCATCATTGAACGGTTTTCTAAGATGGGGCTCGGGCTGTTCTTTCTGTTTGCCGCATTTGGTTTTATTCTGAGTGGAATGACGGTGTTACCGATTTTCGGGTTTTTCGTGGCGCTGCCGCTGCTCTTTATCTCATGCTACTTTTTCCGCGCTCATCTCAATGAGAACTGCAGTATTGAAGACGCAACGGATTGAAGTATGGAATAGTGCGAAGGTGAAGATATTTTCATTCTCTTCCTTCAATTCCATCCAATTCATCGTACAGGGATGATGCCCACCGGTAGATGGATGTCTGGTCATCTTCTTCTCTGATAATCTTTCGAAGATAGCCCATCGCCCCGGGGACATTTCCGAAACCTTCCCACAAGATCTGAGCTTTAAGCAGCAGTGCGTCCGGGAAATCCGGATCTCTTTTGAGGATGCTGTTTATCTTGTCCAGGGCCTCATCAAAGTTCTTCTGCATCTTGTCGTGTCTAACCATACCCATTTCATTGGTCAGTAGTTGCCTTTGTGTCTTGGGTCGACGCTTTCCCCCGTAGAAGGCTGCGGCGACACCTCCACTGGATCGGTCCACGCCCCATGTGAGGAACCACGATATTGGCACGCTGGAAAGCCCCCCGAGCACCATCCCAATCAGGGCTCCGAGCAGCCCTCCTGCAAACAGGCCAGCGAAGAATCCAAGAATAAGACAGACGGCTGCGATCCGGAATAGCGTGTTTAGAAAAAGAATCTGGGCAACGGAATCGACATCTTTTAAAGGCTTTGAGGGTCCTTTCTCAGATCGGCTCATCGTGTTCTCCCGAATTGAAGTGCCCCTTCTTCGAAGACTTTGCTAACAGATTCAACATTATTCTTCTGGAAATCATTCTTCATCAATGGGGGTAAACTGTCAAGCATGAAGATGGTTGAGGCCCGTCCCGGTGCACAGCCGCAATTCACTTTAGAATTAGAAATTGACAACAAAAATCGGAACCTGTTAAGGTTGCGTATTGTTGTGGTCGGGATCCATTCCATCTACTGTCGATCACGCCCCGTTTTCGTTCATGTATAGGAGGTACGGTAAATGATTGCGAAAATACCCTTTGGGAAAACCGGACACGAGAGTACCCGTACCATATTTGGCGCGGCTGCCTTGGGATCGTTGCGGCAGGATCGTGCCGATCAGGTCCTTGAAACGCTTCTATCCCATGGTGTCAACCATATTGATGTTGCTGCCAGTTACGGCGATGCTGAATTGCGCATTGGACCATGGATGAAGCAACATCGGGAGACGTTCTTTTTGGCGAGTAAAACAGGAGAACGCACCGCTTCCGGTGCCAGGGAGGGTATTCATCGATCACTTGAGCGACTGCAGGTGGACCAACTTGACCTCATACAGTTCCACAATCTGACAGATGAACCGGGTTGGGAGACGGCAATGGGTCCTGATGGCGCCCTTGAGGCGGCCATGGAAGCCAGGGACCAGGGACGGGTGCGATTTATCGGGGTTACCGGTCACGGCCTGCGCGCACCGGAAATGCACCTTCGCAGTCTTGAACGTTTTCCCTTTGATTCGGTGCTGTTCCCCCTGAATTATCTGATGATGCAGGACGCTGAATATGCAAGGGATGCCAATCGGTTGATCGAATACTGTGAAGACCATGGTGTTGCTGTGCAGACCATTAAGTCAGTGGTTCGTCGTCGTTGGCGAGAAGATGATCCAGCGAAACGCTTCAGCTGGTATGAACCGGTCAAGGAACCGGATGCACTGAAGAGAGTGGTTCACTGGTTGCTGAGTCATCCGACGGTGTTTCTCAACACATCCAGCGACACGACGATACTGCCTGCGATTCTTCAGGCGGCCGATGAATTTGAAGCGGGCACGATGACCGCCGATATTGAAACTCTGCTGAAGTCTGATGTCTCGCAGCTTGATATGGAAGCGCTATTCATCCGGGGTGTCACGGAAACGGTGTGATCTGACATTTCTTCCTAAGATCGCATGATGTTCGCAACAGATTCGTCTGGAAGAATAATCTCGCCACAAAGACACAAAGGCACGAAGTCAAACTACATCAGATGACTATTCTTTGTGCCTTTGTGCCTTCGTGGCCATCTTCCCCGGTTTCCCGGGCTGTGTCTGAAACGAGGTGTAGATATGGATCCCCTTAGAATAATAGTCTATTCAGATTACCTCTGACCGTGGTGCTATGTTGCGGCGGTTCGCCTGCAAAAGGTCCAGGAAGATCTCGGTGATGCGCTTGAGATTGAGTGGCAGAGCTTTCTCCTGCGTCCCCATCCCAACGAGAAACGGGATCTTGAGAAATTCAGAACATATACCGAATCATGGAAACGCCCCGGGGCCGATGAGCCCGAAGCGATCTTTCGCGTATGGGAAGGGCAGGGGGGGCCACCCTCTCACAGTGTTCCCCCTCACCTGGTGGCTAAAGCTGCCAGAGCCGTGGGATCTGACGCCTTTAAGCGGTATCATGACCGATTGTTCAGGGCCTATTTCACTGAGAATCAGGACATCACGGACGATCAGGTTCTACACAGCCTGTGGCAGGAGCTTGAGCTTCCGGCAGAAGCATTTGACAGAAGAGACGATCCCGCATTTGCCGAAGCGGTCTTTGCCGAACACAACCAGTCCATTGAGCAGGGAGCCACCGGTGCGCCGGCGATCCACATGGAAGGGGGCTTTGGGGCCATTATGGGCGCTCAGCCCGTAGAGACCTACCGGTTGTGGTTCCAGCGCATGATCGACCGGAGGGCCTCACCCGGATAGGTCGGAAAGAACCGCCACAAAGGCACGTCTGCGCCAAAGCACCCGGGACACAAAGAATGACTTCTTTTTCAGGCATTACTTGCGTCTCTCCAACGGCACATCAAAACTCTTGGGTCCAAGAGACAGCTTGCCGGTGATGGCATCGCCGGATAGCTTTCCGAACTTCATTCCAAGATGCCGTATTCCTTCCAGGGAAATTCCCCATCTTCCGGGTCATAGGCGGGCAGGCCCTTTTCGACTCTCTCCCGATAGGGACTTTCGATTGGGGTCTTATAGGGAGAGATCCCCCCTTCATAGGCGGTGGGGCCCTCTTTGAAGTGCTTCGCATGCGCCATCGTTTCGATGAAAGGCATGTTGATATCATAGAGCTGTTCCACTGTTTTGGGGCGGGGACCGGATTTGGCGACATGACTGTAAAGGGGCTTTCCCAGAATTCTTTCCGCCATCCAAACACAATCGATGAGCTTGTCCATATCCACACCGGTCTCAATACCCATCCCTTCGAACATATGCAGCAAATCCTCTGTGGGAACGGATCCGGCAGCCTGGCCATTTCCGCAGTATGGACATCCGCCGATGCCGCCGATGGAACCGTCGAGGCCCAGGGTATCTTCGGGTCCCAGGACCCGCATGGCCGCATAGATTGACGGGATCGCCATGTTGCGGGCATTGTGCAGGTGGAGATTGAAGTTCCGAATGTCCGGCCATTTTTCCTTTATACAACGTACCGTTTCCTCAACCTTGTCCGGCGTGCCAAAGCTCATGCTGTCTACCAGCCCGCAGCTTGTTACCTTAATGCCCGCTTGATCCCAGCGGTTGTGT
>JAZFSW010000186.1:0-3377 GCA_036446375.1 Desulfobacterales bacterium
AACCGGAAGGAGGAGAAGATGCCACCACCCATTTACGAAGACAATACGCCGGTACCCTTACCATGGCAGATGAATACCTCGGCACGCTTTTTGATGAGCTGGAAAGGCAGAACAGTTTCGATGACACACTGATTATACTTACCACGGATCACGGTCATCTGATCGGGGAGCACAATGCCACAGGAAAAAATCGCTGGCATGTCTGGAACGAACTGGGAAACATTCCCATGGTTGTAAAGCTTCCCGGCAACTTGCATGCCGGGCAGCGGCGCAAACAACTCACCCAGAATATAGACCTGATGCCCACCTTGCTTGATTACTGCAACATACCCATTACCCATCCGATCCATGGGGAGTCCCTCAGGGGTGTCCTGGAGAACGATGCCCCAGTCAAGCGCCAGGGAGCGATATACGGCTGGTTCGGTATGCCGGTCAATGTTACCGATGGGCATTACACCTACTTTCGAGCCGCTGCCCGGGAGGACAATGGGCCGCTCTTCCAGCACTTTCAGATCCCCACATCCTACAGCCACCACGACGTCCCGCGTGGGCAGTTCTTCCAGGAAACGGAGATCGGGCAGTTCCTCCCCTACACGGACATGCCGGTCTTCCGTTCCCGTTGGACCTCGAAACGCTGGAATACCGTCAAGGACTCATTGCTTTTCGACATCCATAGCGACCCCGGCCAGGAGCATAACCTGGCCGGCACCGAAATGGAAAAGACATATATTGAACTTCTGCGGGAAACGATGGCAAAGATGGATGCACCTTCGGCACAATACGAAAGGCTGGGCTTGTGATCGATGTCTGGATTCCGGTTCAAGCCTTGTATTTTGAAAGGTTTATTCGATTACCCCCTCGATAACCAGTTCCTCAAGCTCCTCGTCGGACATGCCGAGGATGTCCTTGAAAACATACTCGCTGTGTTCACCGATCAGGGGCGCCGGTCGCATATCAAAGGGAACTTTGGATAGTATATACGGCGGCCTTCGGACCTTGTGGGTGCCGATGACCTCATGATCGAGCTCACTGAAGTATTGACGATCCACCAGTTGCGGCTCTTTATTGAGCTGTATATCTATCCCGGTTCTGCGCGCGCCGGCAGGCACGCCGGCCGCCTGCAGTTTGCTCATGACCTCATCGGGTGAGTGGTTGATCGTCCATTCGCCCAGTAATCGGTCAAGTTCTTCCTCATTTTCTTTTCTCGCCGTGAGTGTGGTAAATCGTATATCTGACGTCCATGAAGGATTTCCCATGACATCACAGAGGTTCTTCCACTGTTCATCGGTCGATACAACGATGGCACACCACTCCTCGTTACCTCGGCACGGATACATATTATGGGGGGCGGCATAGGGACAGAGATTTCCCATTCTGTTTGCCACACGCTGGTTTGCGATATAGTCCAGAAGTATCGGTCCCATGAAATGCAGGCCGCTCTCATACTCGGCCATATCGAGAAACTGGCCCTTTCCCGTCCGGCGTCGATAGTCAAGGGCTGCGCCGATGGCCAGAACATTGAACTGGGGAGCAACCAGATCGGTATAGGCACCAAGATCTACCGGTTCCCGATCCGGCCAGCCCGAAATGTGGCTGAAACCGCAAAGCGCGGTCAGTTGATTCCCAAACCCCGGGTGGGTGGCATAGGGACCGGTTTGCCCATGCATACAGGCACTGAGCATGATGATGTCGGGCTTTGTCTTCTTGAGGACCTCATACCCCAGGCCCATCCGATCCATGGTTCCACCGGCAAAATTATCGATAACGATATCCGCTGTAGCAATGAGTTTCTTGACGATTTCCAGTGCTTTGGGATAGGTAAGATTCAGGGTTGCGCTGAGCTTGTTCGTGTTAAACATCGCAAAGGGAATGCTGCTATCCAGCCCCGGTTCATTGTCTTTAAACGGCCCTGTGGTTCGCCAGAAACCTGGACGGGTCGCACTCTCTATTTTGATCACCTCCGCACCACAATCGGCAAGCGTTTTGGTGGTTTGGGGTCCAACAAATGCCCAGGTGAAATCGATAACCCTTATTCCTTCCAGCAATTGGGTCGGCATGTGTTTCTCCTCTTTCTGAAATTCTATCGATCTATACAACCCCGTCCTGTTTCAACAGGAGCATCTGTTCACGGGTGTAGCCGAGTTCTGTTTCATAAATCTCCCTATTATGCTCGCCGACAAGCGGCGCCCGGCGGGAGATCCTGGCCGGGGCCTCGGAGAAGATTCCGAATTCACCGGGATAGGTAAGGGTTGTGTCCAGTTCCGGATGCCTCACCTCCTGCCAGAACCCTCTACCGGCCAGCTGTTCGCTCTGCAACGTGTCCTCACTCGTACTGACAGGATAGACCATGGCTTTATATTTCAATGCGCTTTTGAGGATGTCTGCTTTGGTATGTGTTTTGAAAAAATCGATTGTCGGTTCTTCCATCCGGTCAATTTCTGTTTGCGAAACGGTAGCCCAGTCAAAGGTATCCCAGTCAAACTCCTTCAGGTAACCGGCCTTGCCTTCACTGTCCAGCCAGTTCACCAGGGGCATATTCCAGCGTTTTGCGTTAATACCGGCCCACCAGAGCAAAACAACGTAGCCATCCTTGCAGGGCCAGATCCGCCGGATCCGGGTAGGCTGAACAAAGGTACCACCTCCGATGCGCCCCTTCTTTTCAGGCGTATCGTTTTCCTTCTTCTTTTTTTTCGATGGCGTGGAGAAATTGGCGAGCGCCATTCTCTCCACACGACGTTGCGCCGAAGGGGCCCTGGCCAGTGCCTCCTGAATCGATGTATCCACATGCTGCCCCTCTCCGGTCGTTCCGCGATAGAAAAGCGCCATCATCGCCCCGCCGACACCTTCCATCGATCCGAGCAGATATTCCTGAGAATGGTGACCGATCCACGTCGGCGGACGGTCAACATCTTCGAACTGATCCACCACCCCGCCAAGGGCCCCGGCAACAAGCCCGGGAGCCTCATAGTCTTTGTAGGGACCTGTCTGCCCAAAAGGGGTTATGGAAACCATGATAAGCCCGGGATTGATCTTTTCCAGGACCGGATAATCCAGACCGGTTTTTTCCATGTATCCCGGCGGGAAGGACTCCAGGACAAAATCGGCGGTGCCGACCAATCTCTTGAAAATCTCCTGACCATCGGTTGTTTCGATGTTCAGGGTGATGCCCCGTTTGCTCGTATTGAAAGCCCACCAGAAGAGGCTTTTCTCGGGATCAGGCTCATCATGATAGAAGGGACCGAGCGTCCGTGCCAAATCGCCACCCGGCCTTTCAACCTTGATGACATCTGCGCCAAGGTCTCCGAGCAGTTTGCCGCACAGAAGGCCTTTCTCGTCGGTCAAGTCTAAAACTCTATAGGGGCTGAGCATCCCCTCCC
>JAZFSW010000187.1:0-6823 GCA_036446375.1 Desulfobacterales bacterium
TAATTTCTGGGGTAAAATGGGTACACAAGAACCCGGTCCCTACCGGGCAGCCGCCCTGTCTCAGTTCGGTGCCTCCGGATACGCGGGGATCTGGGCCGAAGCAAACACACGAGAAGCGCTGTTTGCCGCTCTCAAGCGCCGCGAGGTATACGGGACCACCGGTCCTCGTATCACGCTGCGATTCTTCGGAGGATGGGACTATGCCTTAGAGGATGCTGTCAGCCCGGACATTGCCGCCATCGGCTACCGGAAGGGCGTCCCCATGGGTGGTGATCTGACCCGGGGGGCCAAAGGCAAAGCCCCCAGTTTCCTGATCCGTGCGGTCAAAGATCCTGATGGGGCTAACCTGGATCGGGTTCAGGTCATCAAGGGTTGGCGCGACAAGAAGGGCGCTCTCCACGAGAAGGTCTATGATGTGGCCTGGTCCGATGACCGAAAGGTCGGCAAAGAGGGTAAGGTCCAGCCGATTCAATCGACCGTGGATCTGACCGATGCCAGTTACAGCAACTCCGTCGGCGACCCGGAATTTTCGATCACTTGGTTCGACCCTGATTTCGATCCGGAGGAGGCGTCCTTCTACTACATCAGAGTGATTGAAATCCCGACACCCCGCTGGACGGCCTATGATGCGGTCTTCTACGGTCTGAAGGACCTGCCGAAGCAGATTCCCATGGTGACCCAGGAACGGGCGTACAGCAGTCCGATCTGGTATACACCGTGAAGGTGAGGGTTCAAGTGGTCGAGGGATCGAGGGGTCGAGGACTGCGCCTGCACGGCTTGATCTGATGTAGGGGCCAAGGGTTCGCTTTTCGGAATCGAAATCGCCATCGAAATCGGGATCGGTTCTTTGTCTGCGCCCAAGAGCGTTCGATTTCGATAACGATCCCGATTTCGATCTGGATCTGGCTTGTTCAAACTTAGCAAGGAGGAACCATGCCGTCCACCGGTGCCGAACGCCCCAATATCCTCTGGATTTTCATCGAAGATCAGGATCCCCGCTACAGCTGCTATGGGGAGCCGCTGGTCAACACTCCCCATATCGACGCCCTGGCCGAACAGGGCGTGTTGTTTGAACGGGCCTATGCACCGTGTCCGGTATGCAGCCCCAGCCGCTCAGCAATTCTCACGGGGAGTTATCAGATACGCAATGGAACGCATGTTCAGCGATCCAGCCGTTTTCCCGGTGAGGAAATCTATCTGCCGGAAGGGACCAAGACTGTACCTGAGCTCTTCCGAGATGCGGGCTATTTCACCTATAATAGAGGGAAGGACGACTACAATTTCGCCTATGATCGTGAGAAGCTCTATTCCACTGGCAACGCGGGAATTGAGGATCTCGGAAAGATGAAAGGTGTTCAGGCCGGGGGCGGCGACTGGAGCGAGTGTCCGCCGGATATGCCCTTTTTTGCGCAGATGCAGACCAACGGCGGCAAGAACGGCTACACGCTGGAACAGGTCACGAAGGTTCTGCAGAAGCTGGAGGTGAATAATCCGCAACTGGTCGATCCGGCCGATGTCACCGTGCCTCCCCAGTACCCGGATATTCCGGAGATGCGCGAAAGGATCGCCAACCAGCTCAACACCATGCTGGTGACAGATATCGAAGTGAGGAATATGGTGGCGCGTCTGAAGGAAGACGGCCATTGGGGCAACACCATCATCTTTCTCATCAGTGACCACGGTGCATTGTTCCCCCGGGCAAAACAGATGTGTTATGAGGAAGGGGTGCACATCCCCCTGATCGTTGCCGCACCGGGCATGGCGGATCTGGTGAGTGTGATCCCGGCCGGCGTTCGGCGAACGGAACAGACCGCATTGCTCGATGTCGCCGCAACCTCTCTTGTACTTGCCGGAATTCCGATTCCCGATTACATGGACTCAGTGAATCTGTTTGGCGAGAGTAGCAGGCGAAACCACATCTTTGCTGCGCGAGACCGGTGTGAATGGACGGTGGACCGTGTGCGCAGCGTCATCGGTGAACGCTACCACTATATAAAGAACTTCATGACCGATCGCCCCCTGGCACAGCCCAGCTTCCGCGATGGCTGGCCGGAGATTGTCCGGGCAAAAGAGATGTATGAACGGGGGGAATTGACCCCCGCCCAGGCGCTGCCCTACGGCCCCAGACCGGCAGAGGAACTCTATGATCTGCAGGAAGACCCCCACGAGCTGGTCAACCTTGCCGACGATCCGGATCACCAGGAGATCCTGCGGGAACTGCGCCGGCTCGTAGAGGATTGGATCGAGGACACTGACGACAAGGGACAATATCCGGAGTCAAAGGCGGCCTTGCAGATTTTGAAGAAGATGTTCCCGGAACAGGCAGTCGATCCGGTGTTCGAGGGTCTGTAGCGCTGCCCAAAGGAGGAAATCATGAAGAAGCACTCATTGAACCGACGCGAGTTCCTGAAAACCACAGCTGCCCTTGGTGCCACCGCAGCTGGCCTTGGTGCCACCGCAGCTGGCCTTGGTGTCACCGCGGCATTTCCGGGTCACCTGACGGCATCAGGTTTGCCCCCGGGTGAACAGAAGGCAAACACCCCTCCCCATATCATTCTTGTGATGGCGGACGATATGGGCTGGGCCCAGACCGGTTACTATGGGCACCCCCTGTTAAAGACGCCCCATTTGGACGAGATGTCCCGAAGCGGCTTGCGGCTCGACCGCTTCTACGTTGCGGCGCCAAGCTGTTCCCCTACGCGTGCATCGATTCTTACGGGTCGAAGCAATGATCGAACCGGCGTCTTTCGCGTTGGTGATTGTATCAACAAGCAGGAGATGATGCTCTCAACGGCTTTTCGGAACGCCGGCTACCGGACGGCACATTTCGGGAAATGGCACCTGAATGCTGTCGAAGCTCCCGGAGACAACCCGATGCCGAAGTCAGACCCCCACAATCCCGGTGAGCTGGGATTCGATTACTGGCTGAGTGCTACCAACCAGTTCAATATCGATCCGGTGCTCAGCCGTAACGGCAAACGGGAAAGGCTCAAAGGCGAATCGTCGGAAGTGCTGGTGGATGAAGCCCTGAAATGGATCGGCAACCAGGTGGGTAGCGGAAAACCGGTCTTTACCGTTATCTGGTACGCCTCCCCCCACCGACCCATGGAAGCATCAGCAGAAGATGCGGAACCGTTTACCCATCTGAATCCAGCGTCCCGGGATCACCATGGTGAAATCGTAGCCATGGACCGCTCCATCGGCGCCCTGCGCAAGGGGCTTCGCAAATTGGGGATCGCTGACAATACGCTCGTCTGGTTCAAGAGCGATAACGGCGGCCTGCCGAATATCGACTACGGCCCCAAGCACCCTGCGATCGTTCCGGATACAACGGGCCATCTGCGGGGATTCAAAAAGGACTTCTATGAAGGCGGCCTGCGTGTCCCATCGATCATCGAATGGCCCCGGGGCATCCAATCTCGCACCACCCGATTCCCCACCTGCACAATGGACATATTCCCCACCCTTATCGATGTGGCGGGTCTAGACCCGAAAGACATCAATCCGGTACATGACGGTATTTCCATCGCCGACCTGTTTGCCTCCGAGCCGGCTCGCAGGGATAGGCCCATCGGATTCCGCGCCAGTGGCGGCCTTGCATGGATCGACAATGACGACAAACTCGTTAAGAACATGACGTGGAATAAGGATCTAGGTGCAAAGAGCGGAGAATTCGAGTTTTACAACATAATCGGCGACCCAAGCGAAACGCAGGACCTGATCAAGCAAAAACCGGAGCTTGCAGCACGGATGCGGAAGCAACTAGACGCCTGGAATCGGTCGGTCGACCGGAGCATCACGGGCGCCGATTACCCTGAAGGAAAGGTCCTGCCATCCGGCCGGAAGCCGATGAAGCGGGGGAAGAAGTAGCTTGTGGCTGAAGGACAAGAGTCAATTTGGACAAGATTTACAGGATAGGGTTAGGACCAAGGGCTCAAGGAATGTCCAGTTTCCAATGTAGAACTCTCAATGCTTCCCACTTCGCTCTCCGAGCTACGAGGGACAGGCAAGGCAGGGCCATATGTCTGGCGGATTGGTGACAGTACTTGAGAATTGGGCATTATCGTTCTTCTTTCCATCCAGTCAATCCTGTCAGGAAGCCCGTCGAATTCATTCTTTTAACAGTATACGGTAGGGAGGCACAGCCATGGGAAACAGTGCTAACGAAGAGAAATGGGAATTTGCCAGTCTGGAATGGTGTCAGTTTGCCGGAGAGTTGGGTGCCAGACTGATTCAGGAGGCGAACCTGGACCTCAGCAAGTACGAGTGGGGCTTCAGCGAGCACTATCTGCTGACGCCGGAGCGTTTGATGGCCGGGCGTGAAAAGGCCGCCTACTACTTCATGATCACCGGCGGGAAGGCCTCCGGCGGCGCGGGTCTGCCGGAGGAATGTCTTGCGCTTCCCGGGTTTCATGTTGCACCCGTCTGGGCGATGATCGCCCATCCCTCGGCGGTCATCTACGGCCGGGAGGGGCAGAAACGGCGGGGGATGGATGGTACCAGACTGAACGAAGAGCTGGCGGCGGCGGGCATATCATCGCCGAAGAAAGCACCTCCGAAGACCGCTGAATCGAAGCCGCCCCGCTGTCATGTGTGTGGCTCACCCGACCACGACAGACCGGACTGTCCCGTGTGGCCCCCGGGCGTCGGTGAGGCATTATCCGTGGACAGCGAAAACGGCGGGGGACTGCATAATATTACCGCGAAACGACTCAAGCGATCGCGGGAATTAGATGATCTTCCTGAAACGGAGACGTGGGTTCCGATCTTCTCCAAAATGACAGATGAGCAGAAGGCCCGATTTCTCAAGCTGATAGGGAAATAGCGTCAGATTATCTTGCAGTCGTATGGCTGGACTGAACTCTGGATTCAAATGTTGCCTTTCGAGGCACTTCCGACAGGGATAGCCCTGAGACAGGCACGAATGAGGGATAATCTGTGCTGAAGAGACTGTTAAGAGAACCCCTGGTGCATTTTCTGCTGATAGGTTTTGGTCTGTTTGCCATCTATGGCTATGTTTCGAAAGACCAGCGCTCCGACCCGGCAAATCGTGTTGTGGTGGATCGCGATCGCCTGCTGACCTTCATGCAGTATCGTTCCAGAGTTCCCCGGGGAGTACCGTTCGAGGATCTGCTGGATAAGCTTTCAGCGGAAGACCTGAAAACCCTTATCGATGATTATGTTCGGGAAGAGGCCCTGTATCGGGAAGCCAAAGCCCTCAATCTTGACAAAAACGACTACACCTTGCGCCGGCGCCTTATTCGGCAATTGGAATTCATCAACCAAGGCCTTATCTCCACCACGATAACCCTTTCCGCAGCCGACCTCCAGAGCTACCTGGATTCCCATGAGGATCGCTACTACGTCCCCCCCAAGATCACCTTCACCCATGTCTTTGTCAATCGCGATACCCGTGGCGACACGCAGGCCCACAGGCTTGCCCTGGAGCAACACAAAGCACTCAATGAATCCCGGGTGCCTTTCCATGAGGCGATATCCCGTGGCGACCGCTATCTGTATCACCGCAATTACGTGAGCAAAGAGGCAGACGAGATTGCCAGCCACTTCGGGCCAGACATGCAAACCCAGCTTTTTGCACTGGATCCGGACGACCAACACTGGCATGGCCCCTTTCGTTCTCCCTATGGCTATCACCTGGTGATGGTGACCAAAAAAACTGAGGGCTATCATCCCCCCCTGGATGAGATAAGCCAGCGTGTGGAGCAGGATGCCACCCAGGCTCGTCTGGAAGAATCGCTGGGCAGGATCACCCAGGCCATTGTTGATGGATATGAGGTGGAGGTGGCAGACGGGATTCAGCGGGATATTTCGGCCGCCGGTGAAGGGGAGATCCGATAGAGATGAGGCACGCTCTTCTGGTTCCATTGGTAGTCCTGTCCATTGTCCTTGGTTTGGGGACAGGCGCTGTCGCTCACGAATCCCGTCCCTTTTCTTTGGACATAAAGGAGCTTGACCGGGGTCGCTATCAACTGGTCTGGAATGTTCCGCTTTCCTCAGGAAAACCACTGGCCGTAGATCTGGAATTGCCCGAAGGGTGGCAGGATGTGGTGAAGCCCACCATACGGGAGTTTCCTGCTTCGATGGTGCAGCGGCGAATCATCACTCTGGGGGAAACGAGTCTGGATGGTAGTGTTGTTCGGTTTCCCGGTCTTGAGGCAACGGTTACCGATGTCTTCGTTCGGGTCTCCCGGCTCGATGGTACCAGTGCGATCGCCATTGCGCGCCCGACCAAACCCCGCGTGGAATTGCGGGGGGAGCGTTCCTTTTCGGAAACCTTGCTTGAGTATCTCAGTCTTGGCTTTCATCATATCCTGCTTGGTGTGGACCATCTGCTTTTTGTGATGGGACTGCTGTTGATTGTTCGCGGCAGGGGGATGCTGCTAAAGACCATCACCTCTTTTACCCTGGCCCACAGCATTACCCTGGGCATTGCCACTTTGGGATATGCCTCAGCACCCCTGCCGCCCCTGAATGCTGCCATTGCCCTGAGTATTCTTTTTCTCGGCCCTGAAATCGCGCGGTGCTGGCGGGGTGAAACAAGCCTTACGATCCGGTACCCATGGATCGTTGCCTTTCTGTTTGGACTATTGCACGGATTCGGCTTTGCCAGCGGGCTCTCCACAACCGGGATGCCCAGAGCCGAATTGCCCTGGGCGCTGCTATGGTTTAACGTGGGCGTCGAATTGGGACAACTGAGTTTTGTCGCACTGATACTGCTGATGAGAAGAGCCTTTAAGGTCCTTGAGATGCACTGGCCCATCTGGGTCGAACGCATGCCGGGCTATGGTGTCGGTATCTGTGG
>JAZFSW010000188.1:0-2573 GCA_036446375.1 Desulfobacterales bacterium
CCCGATTTTGACGTAGGGCACTGCAGATGCATGGCCATAGAACAGACCTGATCCATCCGAATCCGGTCATCAAACTCTTTACAGATAGGAGGTATTGAAATGAGCGCAGAAGACAGCATTTACCGGGACCTTCAGATACACCTTGATAAGGAAACCGTTGGCTTCCCAACGACAGCGTCGGGATCAGACATTCGCCTGGTTAAAGCACTCTTCCCACCGGATCAGGCAGAGATGGCCGCATTGCTGACCCATCGCTATGAGTCTCTTGATATCATTCAGCAACGTTCAGAAGGGAGCGGGAAATCCATCGAAGACATCGAACGTGTTCTTGACGAAACCGTAGACAGGGGAATGATCGGTTTCAAGGAGGAAGAGGGAAAGAAACAGTACCGCAATATACCCCTTCTTGTGGGAATGGTGGAAGCTGCCGCTTACGAACCTACACCGGAATTCAACGCTGCCTGGGGGGAGTATGTTGCTGAGAGCAGCTTCATAAAGGATTTCCTGACGTCGGCCGCTCCACAAATGCGCACCATTCCCGTCGAACAGAGTATCACGACCGAACACCAGATCGGCACCTATGACGAAATCAAACACATTATTGAAACAACGACCGATCCCATCGGGATTGTCTCCTGTGTCTGCCGGTTGGGTGCCGCTCGACGGGGAAGTCCCTGTAAGGTAACATCCCGCGAAGAAACATGTATGGTGTTTCATGAGGGTGCGGTTAATCTGGTAAAGGGCGGCGGCGGCCGCCAGATAAGCAAGGAAGAGGCCCTCGAAATTCTGCGGAAGAACGGGGAAGAGGGGTTGGTATTGCAGCCCTCAAATACCAAAGGACCCGATTTCATGTGCTCATGTTGCGGCTGCTGTTGCGGCATATTGAATATGCACAAGAGCATGGAAAATCCAGTGGAGTTCTGGGCAACGAATTTCCTCGCTGCCGTCGATCCCGATCTATGCACGGGTTGTGGTACCTGTGTGGAGAGCTGTCAGGTCAATGCCATGACACTTGATGACGACAGCAGCATCTCGGTTGTGGATGCAACCCGGTGTCTTGGATGCGGCAACTGCGCCAAAGATTGCCCGGCAGAAGCCATTGAGCTCCAGAAGAAAGCAACTGAAGCTATTCCGCCGATCGATACGGAAGAACTGTTTGAGGTCATTGTAACCCAGAAGGCGTAACGCGGAATATGGATTTCACCGGAACCGGCTTTCGAAAACCGATCCTATTCTCGTTAAGTGGGGGCCTTGTGTCTGCGCTCATCGTGATGCAATCATGAGGGGCCGGTTCTCGGTGTCTGAATGGTTATGTACGGGAAGGGCTATACAAAGTCCTGATCCGGGATAGGTCCCGAAATCTCAACATAGCGCCGCCTTCTAGCCAAATCCGGGCTCCGAACGTTGTGTCAGGTGCACGGCTCACTCACAAAGCACTCAGTGTATACCCCTGGTTAGAGTTCTCCATCCTCAGAAGTCTCATTCCCTGAAAGATGTTGCGCCTGAGGCACCATTTTTGTATTCAGAAACCTCGTCGCCCGCTGAACCAGGTCCCTGCGGTGGCGCGACAGTTAACCGAGGGACACCCTCAGGGAGACGTTATCATCAATCCCATGCAAGAGGATAAGTGTTAATGAAACTTAAACAGGTACTGGTAGAAGATGATTGTACCGATTTTCGGGTAGCCAGGAACCTTGAAGCCGAAAGCTCCGATGCCGGTTATACCTATAGGGTTGTTGCGTCACATGGAGAAACGTTAGGTGGGACATTCGAATCACGGAAGCTGTCACAGATGAAGTCCACCGTCGTTGTGTCGAAGAAGGGCGGCTTTACGATCACTGAAAACAAGGATGGATTTTGTGATTATTTCCTTGAGTTTATTTCTGACCCCAGGCAACCTTTTCGGGCCGGTCAACGTCTTTACATAGCAGAAAGCAAGAAAAGCCGTCCTTGCTTCCGCCGGATCGGTAACGATAGCCGGAGACACCTAAGAAAATGGACGATATGCTGGAATCGACTCAGTTAAAACCAACAGAGGGCACCACAGGAGCCGTTACACGGCAGGAGTTCAAGGACAGGGCCTTTGTTGAGAATATCCTGAGGAAATGTATCATGGGTGACACCGGGGCCATGGAAACCGTTTACATCGCCTATAAAACGCCCCTGTATAATCTTGCGTATCGTTTCACCCACGCCAGCTCCGGAGCCGAAGATCTTTTGCAGGAGATATTCATAAAGGTTCTCCAGAATATTCACAGGCTCAAGAAACACGGCGCATTCGATGCGTGGATATATCGAATTGCTGTAAATACCTGCATAAGTTTCACCCGAAAAAGGAAGATGATCGATGAGGAATATCTTGATGAAAGGCCGTATTCCACCGGATCCAACGGGGGTAACCATCTGGACATACTGGATTTAAAAGGGGCTGTCAGAAAATTGCCCGCTAAGCAGAAGGCTGTCTTTATCCTTTATGATATGCAGGGCTTCTCACACCGGGAAATCGCGGAAATAATGAAATGGACCGAGGGGACCAGCAAATCGCAGTTGTTCAAAGCAAGAATGAAGCTAAG
>JAZFSW010000189.1:0-3566 GCA_036446375.1 Desulfobacterales bacterium
ATTCTCGCCAGAGATGGAAAATAAACACTATGATAGGATCTGCGGGTGATCAGATTTTGGGCCAGACTCTCAATTCTATTCTGTTTTTAGATTAAGACAAATCATCTTGAAATACAATCAGTTTTCGGCATTGGCGATCGCGTGATCGATACCAATATCTTTCAAGATCTCAATGGGATCACATTCCGGGCTTTCACTACGGCATCGCGGGAAAGGGTAGGGCCGTGGAGTTTCTCGGCTTCCAGGTAGAATCCCTCGTCGAAGCTTGAAACACCATGGGAGAATCGACGATCATTGAAGCCTTGTCCCGGATACCGAACCGCCGCTTCATATGACAGTCTTTTCCGGTATAGCTGGAAAAGAGGGTCCGAGGAAGGTGTTCCCTCTTTCCTTTGGACGAAAGGACAGTAATAAAAGCCTTTCACGTCAATTAGAACCCGGATTTCGCACCAATAGGAGGTTTAATTATGAGAAAAGTCGATGTGATCGGTGTCGGAATGACAAAATTTACTACGCCCAAGGCAAGAAAGCTTGCCCAGCATAACGAACGGGCCGTTTTCAGGGACCTGCTCACCACAGAAGAGGTGATGGCATCTCCGCATTAATACGGTCCCTGACCCGCTTCCAATGCTGTCCGCCCACCTGCGGTGGAGGCGCTGCCGTCCTATGTTCGGATGATTTTGCCAGGAAACACAATATCGGCGATTCGGTCTACATCGCCGCTCAATCGATGGTTTCCGATTTTGACAGCACGTTAAACGACAAGAGCGCGATGAAAATTGTCGGATATGACATGACGGCCGCAGCAGCCAAGCAGGTATACGAACAATCCGGACTGGGACCGGAGGATATCGATGTGGTTGAGCTTCACGACTGTTTCTCCGCCAATGAACTGATCACCTGAAAAGGCAGCCCTGTTCGGCTTTCCCGCCGTCCAGGGCTATTCGTTCTTGAGCGTCTTTCTCTTTTTGTGCTGTTCTAAGGGAAAGTTGCTGGTCAAGTGGGGCTCAGATTACCGCAGATTTCCACAAATAAAAATGCCTACATTATAAATGGTTCTGGCAATCTGTGTTCATCTGCGTCTATCTGTGTCCTAAAGCGCCCTTCCTTTCTATTTTACTTTTGCCTCTGGAGCGCCCGCATTGAACACGCCCCACTCTCCGGTGCTGGGGAAATACTTTGCGCCCTCGAGGCTGGTAATGGCGGCCCAATGATCCTGAACATCTTCGGCCGTCGGCATCGCATCAAACCGCACGCCCAGACCGGTCACGATATTGGATCGACTGAACGCCCCCCCACCGGCGTTGATATAGACCCCGGTTTCCTCACATTGTTCCGAACACAGATAAAGTGTTGCCGGTGTCACATACGCCACCTTTGCTCTTTCAAACGCTTCCGGCGGCATGACATCTTCGGTCAACCGCGTTGCGGCTCCGGGCAACAGAACATTGATCTTGATGTTGTATTTGGCCCCTTCCAGCTTCAAGACATTGGCCAATCCGGCAAGACCCATTTTCGCCGCACCATAGTTGGTCTGGCCAAAATTGCCGAAGACCCCGGAAGAAGAAGAGGTGACAATGATTCTCCCGTAGCCATTTTGCTTCATATTGATGAAAGCCGGCTTTGTAACACAGTATGCGCCTCTTAAGTGAACAGCGACAACCGCATCCCAGTTTTCCGGCTCCATATTGGCAAACGATTTGTCCCGGAGAATACCGGCGTTGTTGACGAGAATATCAACTTTTCCAAAGGCATCAATGGCGGTCTTAACGATGTTCTCGCCACCTTCAACGGTTGACACATTATCATAGTTGGGAGCTGCTTCCCCGCCGGCAGCCTTGATTTCTGCAACCACCTCATCGGCTGGCGTGGCCGTTCCCGAGCCGGATCCATCCCGTGGACCGCCCAGGTCATTGACAACCACCTTGGCGCCTCTGGCAGCCATCTGAAGTGCACAATCCCTTCCCAGTCCGGCGCCAGCGCCGGTAATGATAGCCACTCTTCCTGTAAAATCAACCTTTGCCATAACATCCCCTCCTTTAGATAAGAATCTATTCGACTCCCGTTTAAGATAAACTCGTAAAAGCCCCGTGTTGTCCTACAGATGAGCGCGTACGAGACTGCAAATTAAAAAAATCGGACTATATGAGGCTGCCCTTTGGATGTCAATACCATTCCACGCGTATCGTAATATAGCCCCGGTAAATACCGTATCAGGCCAGTAGCCCTTCACTCTCCAGGCGATCGGCAACATCCCCCAAGCCGAGCGCCTCCAGCTTGGCCCTCGTCTGGAAACCGGTAGCCACATCCCACTCCCGAACGGTGTAGAACTCATCCTTCATTTGTTCAAACCCGTCCCGGTCAATGGTTAAGCCCTGGCGAGGAAAAGGTTCGCCGTTTTTCCCGGGTGCAATACACTCCGTATTGTTCCATTCGGACCGCAGGGGTTTATCAAAATTGAAATCTTCGATGGAATCGTCATCCCTTCCCCGACGTCCTTCCCGGGTGAGAATGGCCCGCTGCAGATTGTAGACCCGCTCACCGATAGCCATCAGGTCCTGCTCGTCCAATTGCCTCCCTGTCACAGCAGAGAAGATCTGGCCTTCCAGGGTCGGATCCCCCATATGGTCCGGGGTGTTTGGGGAGTGCATAACCGGATAGACAAAATCACATAATTGCAGACATTCCTTGGCCTGCTCCCTATCCTGAATTCTGGCGGCAGCCAGCCCCTTCTTATCGTATGTGGAAAGATCAATGCATGTCTCATCCCCCCACATCCGCTTGGCAATGGCTCCGATAAGCTCCGGCGTCATGTAGGCTGTCGGCTCAGGGCCGCCTTTCTGATGGGCGACCTCCTGCATGTGGCGTCCAAGCCAGGGCATCATCAGGCTGGTTACCTCGTGAAGCTGCTGGATCGGCAGCCGGGGTTCAAACGCATAAAGCAGTGCGGATATGACATACAATCTTGCGCCATAGGTCTGGGTCTCTCCGGTCTTCACCATATAGTCGGTGATGAGTTTTTCAGAATCTTTTCCCAGGCGTTGGGCCGCTTTGTAGACGCCGTCGGCCAATAGATCACCGATGCCGTCTCTGAAGGCAATTTTCTTTATCATGGCTTCAAAGAATTCAAGGCTTCCGATCTTTGTCAGGGGCAATCCGGTTTCTTCCTCCGTCAAGGTACCGGACTTGCTGCACCGGGTAAGCCAATAGATGACCGCTTCGATGGCCCGACAATCCACCCCATACTCATCGCACAGCTTGTTTACTAGATACGGTACATCTGTCACCTCACCGTAGTATCGCTGGGCACGAATTTCGTAGAAGAGAGCGCCGTGGCAAAAATACTTACCGGATCTTCCTTTATCCGGATGATAGTCCTGCCGGATGCATCCATCAATGCACCCGAAACAGATATTCTTCTTCGTCTTTTCGTTTCCCAGCATGCTGTTCCAGTTACCGGCCGGTGCCTTGACAGCCCTGATTTCTTTTCTCAGGGCTTTGACCTTTTCTTTGTCCGCCACATCGATCTTTCCGGTACCATGAACAGCGATGGCCTTCAGGTTCTT
>JAZFSW010000190.1:0-4259 GCA_036446375.1 Desulfobacterales bacterium
ATGTATGAGATACAGCCCCGAAAGCCTGGCCAACCACTATGCCTTGTATATGAAGATTTCTACTTAGCCATCGGTTACACTTTTTACGATTTCATCAACTCTGGAGCAAAGAATCTCTACAGTAAGAGCCCACAGTAACCATGTTTAATCACACATGAAGCGTATCACAGGTAGAGCTGACCTGTCAAAATCTGCGATATGACAGTCAATATTCAGTGTTGACATATAATTATATACTTGCGATAGATAGAGCGCTTGGAGCCGCATTGTCATGTGGATGATGCGGCTCCTTTCGTTTGACCCATGCTGTAAAGAGAGAGGTATGATGGGGATCCGTCTTCTGACCATCGTCACTGTTTTGATTCTTCTGAGTGCCGTCGGCATTGCACCGGCCTTCGCCAGGGAGCCCAGCCATGGAATCGCATATTTCGGAGACCTGAAATACCCCAAGGATTTTCCCCATTACGATTATGTCAACGCGGATGCTCCCAAAGGGGGCAAAATCAGCGAGGCGGTCATCGGCACCTTCAACAATCTGCATCCATACGTATCCAAAGGGATTCCGGCGATATGTGTCAATATCTCCTGTATGTTGATCTATGACACCTTGATGAAATGGTCCGATGACGAACTGTATTCTGCCTACGGTAATCTTGCAGAAACCATTGAGCTGGCTGACGATTACAGTTGGGCGGCCTTCACCCTCCGGGATAGCGCCTATTGGCATGATGGTATGCCGGTGACGGTGGAAGATGTTATCTGGACGTTTAATACGATAAAGGCCGAAGCGTCCATCGGGTGGAAGAGTGCTTATGTAGACATCCTCAGTATCGAACGAACCGGACCTCGCTCCTTCAAGTTCCATTTCAACAAAGCAGCACCCAAGACCCCCCAGCTGGCCATGCAAATTGCCTCGTTTATCCCTTTGCCGAAGCACTATTGGGAAGGCAGAACGTTTAACGCCACCACACTGGAACCGCCCCTGGGAAGCGGCCCCTATCGTATCAAGGAGGTGGATGCCGGTCACAAGATCGTCTATGAACGGGTCGAAGATTATTGGGGCAAGGATCTGAATGTCAATACCGGTCACTACAATTTTGATCTTATCAAATATATCTATTTCCTTGATAGGAATGTGGTCGTTCAGGCCCATAAGAGTCATACCTTTGACTATCGCATTGAGTATGATTCCAAGGACTGGACAACCGCATATGATTTTGAAGGATACCGCCGGGGTCTTTTCAAGAAATCGATACGAAAACTCAAGATACCCCATGGGATGAGATGGGGTATCCTGTTTAATTCGAGGGATGCCAAGCTCAGCGACATCCGCGTTCGAGAAGCCCTGATCCTGGCATTTGATTGGGAGTGGGAAAACCGGGTCCTTTTCCATGGTGCAAACAAACGCAACAACAGCTACTTCCTGGGGTCTGCCATGGAGACCACCGGTTTGCCATCAGCCAATGAACTGGAGCTGCTCGCGCCCTATCGGGATGAATTGCCGGAACGTGTCTTTACAGAGCCTTTCAACCTTCCCATTGGCAGTGGCTATGGGCGCCATAGAGACGCACTGCTGCGGGCGAATGAGCTACTTGAAGAATCCGGCTGGATTATTAAGGATTTCAAACGGATCAATAAACATACCGGTGAGCCGTTCTTCTTGGATATGTTGGCCAAATACCCCGGGGAAGACCGCCTTATGCTGCCATTTGCCGACAGCCTGAAAAGGCTAGGTATCGCGTCAAGGATTCGAATGATCGAAATCAGTCAGGCGACAAATCGTATGCGGAACTATGATTTTGAAGCGACCCTCTGGGGCTACTGGCAGAATGATATCCCCTCAGCCAATACCATGCGCAGTCGTTTTTCATCCAGCAACGCGGATCGTCTCGATATGACAAATTATGCCGGTATTAAGATACCGGCTGTCGATGCACTGACGGAAACGATCATCGCAGCGGACAGCATGGAGAAGCTATCTGCAGCCGGACGGGCGTTGGATAGGATTCTGCTTTGGAATTTCTATATCATACCCGGCGGTTATCCCGCAGGATTCCGGACGGTGTATTGGGATCGATTCGGCTACCCCTCAGAGGATGCGGGAATGAAAGGAACGGGATACCACCATTTATGGTGGTTCGATGCGGTGAAGAGCGCCCGGGTGGATGCCGGTATCGTTGAATTGGAAAAGTGATAACCGGCCACTGCTCCCCGGATATCCCGGAGCCTTGCCTGAATGCCGCCCGACGTCTCCCCCCCGGCCCTTTTTGCGGGCGCTTTCTGAAGACTGGATGCTCCGGATCTTGGCGTCATTAATCGTGAGATTACCCATACTGTTACTTTCAATGATGTAACTGACGTTCTCAAGAGAGATGACCTGTCAAAACCTGTGATTCTACTGGATGGAAGATTGACAGGCAATCATGTCTATGCCAAAGTGCTCACATCCTTGGATTCCTGCCCATCTGACTTCTTCAATTCGGCTCTTGCACTGAGAAGATACCGCCCCGATTTGTTCCAGCGTTACGTTGTACCAATCCCGCTGAAGACGGGATCTTCGCTACACTTCGATAAACAGAGATCTGATCTCTGGATAAGGGGGTACTATGGTACAAGCGGTTCGCTCGATCCCCATGTCGCAGATTGTTCTTGATATGGAAATATATCCAAGGAAGGGGGTCTACCCAAAACGCGTTGCCATGTTTGTCGAAAACATAACTGACGGCTCCAAGATCGACCCTATCGAGATAGAGGTATGCCCGGGGGGAAAAGATACGTATCGTCTCCTGGACGGGGCACATCGCTGGCATGCATATAAGGAAATCGGTGCAACGGAAATCCCGGCCCGAGTTATTGTCCTGGATGGTCTGGTTCCCATTCTCTATGCAGCCCAGAAAGCCATCGGACCCCTTCAGCTGACGGACGACGAGGCAAGGGCAACTGCCAGATGTGCCTATGAGGATAACCCCCGGCTGTCTTCAGCCGTAATTGGGAAATCCATCGGCCGGGCCAGACGGACTGTAGACGCGTATATTGCAGATCTCAGGGCCACCCGGCAAATGAATCTGGATCTCAGATTATTCCGAATGAACCGTTTGGGTATTCCACAGGAACGTATCGCCCAAAGATTGGGTGAACTGAGGGAGACGCTTCGTTACCATTTGGAAAAAATGGCGGTGTCGCCAAATTTGCCAAATGCCGATCCATCCAACGGTTTCACCGTTGCTCTCAGAAAGGCTTCACCGTTGCCCAGGTTGCAGAGAAGCATGGATGGCCGGAGCCTCTTGTCTGGTCTATTGCCTTGGAAGGAAAGGACGATCTGGCAAGATTTCGGGCACTTATGTGGGGTCTATTGACATGGGACCATTGGTACTGGAATGTTTGTTTACCCCGTTAAACCTTTGTTGCATTTGTTTATCTGGGGTGACACTCGTTTCGGTGACGACTGGCCTGCCCGCTATCGCACTCGCCCAACGGAGAAACGCGCGGACAAGTGGAAAATGTGCTTAGGCGAGGCGGGCGGGCCCGGTCGGATCCCTGCACAGATGATTGCACATATCCTCTATTATTTTTCGCTTCAAGGCCATCTTGTACTTGATCCGACCCGCCTGCCATCGCCTACAGACCGACAAGAACCTGAAGCATCGTTTCTATCTCGAAGGTCTACCTCTATCTTGTGGATGGCCAGGCATTGGCGGGCAGGTGGCAGGCGGCGGCGTTGTACCCGACACATGCCTTGCCTTCAATCGCAAGTGCTGGAGCTTTGACATGGAGGACCGGCCGGATACACGCCCGGAAATTGAACCCCATTTCTGGGATTTCAGCGATCTAAAGTGGCCCATACAAGGCAAGACCAAACCGGACCTGATCATATTCGACCTGCCCGCCATCGGCTTCGCCTCAGGCGAGTCGGGCGGGTCCGCCCTATTTCAAGAAACAGATGGGCAATTACGATAGAAAGGCCATATCCGGCTTCTCAAGAGAGCAATACCTGGAATTTCTGGAGCGCTTTCTTACCCTGGCCCATCAAAATGCCAAGAAGAGCACACGAATGGCATTTGTTAATGCGGATTGGCCTCTCTCCGAGCTGTAAGCTCTACGAGCAGGAAGCCGGCTCGTAGCGCCTACGCCTCGGAGAGCGGGATTTTCAGGGCACCCCTGCTAGGAATGAGATGAGGGACAAGTCAATCATGATTAATGATTACCTCGGCATAATCGAGAAAGGCGGGTGGCAGCATACGCATATCATACAAGCGCAG
>JAZFSW010000191.1:0-3863 GCA_036446375.1 Desulfobacterales bacterium
GTCATCAAATCCGGCGGCGAGTGGATATCTTCCATTGATATAGAGAATGAAGCCGTCGGTATCCCCGGCATCACCGAAGCGGCAGTGATTGCCGTTCCGCATCCCAAGTGGGATGAACGCCCCCTTCTACTGGTGGTCAAAGAAGCCGGTGCTGGTGTAACCAAGGAGAGGATCCTCGAGCATTTGAAGGGGTCCATTGCCAAATGGCAGCTACCCGACGATGTGGTGTTTGTAGACGAACTGCCGCACACGGCCACCGGCAAGATCCTGAAAACCAACCTGCGCAGTGAATATAAAGATTTCAAGCTGCCAACCCTATAGTCAGACCGATACAGCAACAAACCCTTCAGCGTAATGGGTTACACGATTTGAGAATGGAAATAGCCTTGCCTGTAGCTTACCTGCGGTTCGATCCCGGCTCTGCTGCAATGATAAGCGTTCCCCCCCTGCCCAGCAATGATCCTACCCATACAGCAGGTATGGACAGAAGTGATCCTATCATTCCCAGGGCCCAGTGAAACAGTCTTGAAGATCTGCTTTCGATAAGCATTTTTCCGGTAATAAGGTTGAAAAAAGCATTCGGGGGTGAGATGAAATTCAGGGCGCTCTGGCTCCATCCAAGCAGGTCATATTCAAATTCCTGGTGGTACTGATGGACGATCGTAAACCCGGCGCTCTTGAGCAGATGGCTTAATGCACCACAATCAAAGTGATACAGATGCCTGGGAACATCAAGATGAAGCCATTTATGGCTGAAGATTCTCGCCTGAAGTCCGCCATTATCCGGAACGGCGATAATCAATCTTCCTGACGACGCCAACACCTCTGATACCTGAATCAGCATCGATAAAGGGTCGCCCATGTGCTCAAGACTGTGCCAGAACGTCACACAGTCATAGGGACCGGAAGGCGTGGCTTCCGCTATCGTCTCTTCGACGATCAACCCCGCTTTACGAGGCAATGCCGGGTTCCTTTCTGTCCCGACACATTGCCAACCCTTTTCTGTGGCTTCAAGAAGAAAAGCCCCATCGCCGCAACCCACATCAAGCAACGCACCGTTCTTCTTCCCACCCATGATATGCGAAACGATCCTTGCTCTTCTTTTCGCGCAAAACCGGGACGTGAGACCGTGTCGGTTTCCATAGTATACCGGGTCATAGTATCTTTCTATTTGTTCCGGATGGGGTAGGGTGTGTCCCAGGCCGCAGTTGGTGCATTTTTCAATGGAAAAGCGGTCATGAGTGAACGGATCGATAACCCCTTCCAGGTGTTGGGTCAATGGTCTGTTGCAGACAATGCAGTTTGAAGACATGGCGATGATGCGTACTTGGTAAGGTAATCGATGAATTCATCGGGATCATCGAATTCCCTCATACTTGGGGAAGGTATCTCCTGTAGTGGCATCAAATAATATCAACATGTTATGGCGGAAGTGCATGGGAATCGAACCCACCCAAGACGGTTCTAGCGCCTCACACCGGATTTGAAGTCCGGGAGCCCCACCAGTGAGCTGTCCACTTCCGAAAGATCGTGAAAAACTTACCTATTGCTGTACTTTTTGTCAATAATTTTGTAGGAATAGCCATAGGTGCAACATTTGAGCCCTGTATGGGAAAGGAAGCCCTGAATTATGGATATCAACAGGAATCGATTGGCTGAAAGCTTTGCCTTCCTCGTCGGCATTAACAGCCCTTCCCGATCGGAAAACGCTGTTGCACGGGAAATTGAGAAGATTCTCATATCACTGGGAGCAGAAACAGTGGTAGACGATGCAGGAGATCCCAGCGGAAGCGATACCGGCAACCTCATCGCCAGGATCAAAGGGGATATGCCGGTAGCCCCATTAATGCTCAATGCCCATATGGATACGGTTGGAACAGAAGAGACCATTACCCCCATTCTAGAGGATGGCATATTTACCAGCGACGGCACCACTATTCTCGGCGCCGACGACAAGAGCGCTATCGCCATTATCATCGAAGCACTCAACGTCCTGAAGGAAAAACGGATTTCCCATGGTCCCCTGGAACTGGTATTTACCATCTGCGAAGAAATCGGTCTGGTGGGGGCCAAGAATCTTGACACATCCCTTATAACCGCAACCTTCGGCTATGCACTGGATACCACCGGTACCGAGGGCATTATTACCCGGGCACCGGCAGCCAATCGACTGACATTCAAGATACATGGCAAGAGTGCTCACGCCGGCGTGGCCCCCGAACAGGGAATCAATGCAATATCGCTTGCCAGCAAAGCCATCGCCAACCTGACGATAGGGCGAATTGATCATGAAACCACATGTAATATCGGGGTTATCGAAGGGGGAACCGGGACAAATATTGTTCCGGATCTCGTAACCGTTCGGGGGGAAGTTCGGAGCCATGACAACGACAAACTCGATCGGGTCACAGCCACGATCATTTCATCCTTTGAATCCGTGATTGAAAGCTATCCTGCATCTGCCGGCCCTGACGCGATGCCAACGCTTGAAACGGTTCTTGAAAAAGACTTTCCCCTTACCCATATCCCGGACAACCATCCCGTCGTTGTTCTGGCCCAGCAAGCTGCGGATAATCTGGGCCATTCACTTACCCCGGAACGGTCCGGGGGAGGAGCCGATGCCAATATTTTCTTTGAAAAGGGCATCATCACCGGTGTGCTCGGGACCGGAATGATGGATATGCATACCGTCCGGGAATCCATTCGGCTCGATGATATGGTCAAAACAACTCAGCTCGTGCTTGAGATAATACAACTGCATTCCCACAACCCGATACCATCAACACCCCGGGGTCAGGATACGACATGATCGTATATTTTGATTGCTTTTCAGGAATTAGTGGCGATATGACCCTCGGAGCATTTATCGACCTGGGCGTGCCGGTCGACTGGTTGAAAGAGACCCTTTCATCCCTGCCGCTGACCGGATTTGAACTCACCATCACCTCGATTCACCGCATGGGTATACAGGCCAATCAGGTAGCGGTTACAGCTGAAGAGAACATCCCCTCGCGAAACCACGCGGACATTATCGACCTGATAACGCAATCCCCCCTATCGACCACCGTAAAGGAAACAAGCCTTAAGATCTTTGAAAGAATCGCCGTGGCCGAAGCGGGTATCCACGGCAGGGATGTTGAATCGGTACACTTTCATGAAGTGGGGGGAATCGATGCGATTGTGGATATCGTCGGTGCAGCACTTTGTGTTGAATATCTGGAAATCAGCAGGATTGTCGCATCCAGGATCCCCCTGGGTCGGGGCTTTACCTCCTGTCAACACGGGATCCTTCCCGTTCCATCACCGGCTACGCTAGCTATCCTAAAAGGCGTCCCCACCTATGGCACGGAGATCGAAAAAGAGATCGTAACGCCCACCGGCGCGGCTATCGTCACCACCCTGGCCGATGCTTTCGGACCCTTGCCGGAAATGATCATAGAAAGAATCGGATATGGCGGCGGCCAGAGGGTGCTTGAGGACCGTCCGAACCTTCTGAGAATGATCGCCGGCACCTCCCCGGATCCGGCTGAAAGCTATCGGCAGGATGACATCGTTATCGTGGAAACATCCATCGATGATATGAACCCGGAGATGTTCGGATTCGTGATGGATCGTCTCTTTGAAGATGGCGCACTGGATGTATGCTGGATTCCCATTTATATGAAAAAAAACAGGCCGGGAACCATGATCCAGGTGCTGTGTCCCAAAGAAAGAAGGGATGCGGTCATCCACCGGCTGTTGTCCGAGACGACGACCCTCGGTATCCGATACCATGACGCCCATCGGCAAATGCTGGCACGCGAATCCAGACAGATCATGACCACCTATGGCAAGGTTCAGGTAAAGTGTATCACCTATCCGGA
>JAZFSW010000192.1:0-4121 GCA_036446375.1 Desulfobacterales bacterium
AAAGCGGTATGTGCCATTCGGGGCACCACCTTTAGTGTGGACGAGAGCAAAGAACACACACTGGTCCGTGTCCACAAGGGGCAGATCGCCACATGGAGTTCGTTGTTTGACAAGAAGGACAAACAGTCGAAAGATGCCCCCGCCCTTGCCGAACCGTATCCGGTAAAAGGCCCGCACCCTGTGTCTATGGACCAATGGGTAGAGATCGTCAGAGCCCTTCAGCAAATTACCATCGATGGTCAGGGCGGGTATGATAGAAAAGAGTTTGATCCCCAACAGGTGGCTGAAGATCCCTGGGTGGCCTGGAATATGAAACGAGACAAACTGGCCTCTGAGATGTAATGGCGAAACAGATCACCCATAATAAGTATATCGTCATACTCTCGCTTTCTCTTGCCGGCTTTTCAGTCATCTCTATTTCCATCCTGCTGAAAGGTGTGATCGGTGAAGTCCTCACCCAGGTTGACAATACCTTCTACACCCAATTTCTAAATGTACGCGAGCGTATCGGGCAGGATACAGAGCCAGTCGATAGCGATATCGTTATTGTGGGTATCGACGATAGAACCCTGAACAAGCTTGGCGCCTATAATCCCATGGAATATAGAAAATATCACATCGCGGCATTGGAAAACATCATCAAGGGAAAACCGGCCGCTGTCGTTTTCGATATTCTTTTTGGCGACCCCCATCAGGATCTTGAGGTGGACCGGGGACTTGCCGGCGCTATGAGAAGCGGGCCGGTGTTTTCGGTTTTTTTTGGTGCGGCAAACGATCGTTCCGAGGGGGCGTTTACGTCTTTTTCGCAGAAAATCCCCGCCGACGATAAAACGGGGTATGTCAGCGAGAACGGATTTGAGCGAATGTCTCCTCCGATCCTCGAGGCCCTCACCAGCGTGGGTCTGGCAAATGCGTACCCCGACCATGATGGACTGATACGAAAGATGCCGGTGTTTTTCAAGTCCAACGATCGTCTTTATCCCACGATTGCCCTGGAGATATACCGACATATCATGGGGATAAAGAGAGAGGACATTCAGATAAAGAAAAGAAGGGTTATCATCGGTGAAACCACCATACCGGTTGATGAATCCTGCAGAGCCTATGTTGACATCGACAATAGCTACCGCATCAGAGAGGTACCCTTTTACGATGTCTGGAAAGGGCGTCTGCCGGCACGGTATTTCAAGGATAAGGTTGTCTTTATCGCCGCAACAGCCACAGCGCTGGGGGATAATAAGCTGGTACCCCTATACGGCTATATCCCCGGGGTATTGATCCATGCAAACCTGCTTCTCAATCTGAAGAACAATGCCTTCATTCATGAAATCTCGGGAAAGCTCTATTATTTTTTGATCTTTCTCACCTCTTTTTTCTATACCTACATTTATTACTCCCGCAGCGAATTGTCCACGGTCAAAAAGCTGATGGGCTATCTTTCAAATGTTTCTCTTGCGACCAAGGCGCGCAAGGCCCTCATGAAACTGCCTGCCGTTGATTCCGCGGCCCAAGCCTTCCGAATCGCGCGGGATCGACACTATGGTCTCAGGTTGTTCTTCCTGCTGTTTGCCGAGGCTCGAAAGCGGATCGAACCCCTGCTTTTACACCTGGTATTGCTCTATGTTGCCCTGTTTCTGCTGTTTTACTTCTTTCATCTCTTCATAAAGCCGTCTGCGATTTTCATCCAACTGCTGATCGCCTATATTACTGTGTCTGAATTCAAGCGTGTGGATTTCGCCGAGATTTCTTGACCCAATTCTCCTCTCGTGGATATGTCTGATTAATCAGGTGCCTGATGTCCGTATCAACGCCCAAATCTACGTCTGTTTTCGCAGTATTCATCCTGGCTGGATTCCTCATTCATCCCCCATCGATGGCCTATGGTGCCTACGATGACACTCGCGGATTCAGGAACGCAGCGGATCTGCTTAATCAGGGCAGGTACCTGGAGTCCATCGGAACTTACCAGGAAATTGTCAGCCATTCGGACGAGGAAGGCAATAAGGCCCGGGCGCTGTTGTATATGGGCACGATTTACGGTCTGTTCCTTGATCAATACGATGCGGCTTTGACCCAATACGATCGGGTCATACGTGACTATCCGGATCATGAGATTGCCGCAGAGGCGTTGTTTAACAGGGGAACGGTTTTGTATGAAAACGGCCGTTTCAAGCAGGCTCATGGTTCCTTTGCACAGTATTTGAAGGCCTATCCCGATGAGAAACGAAGGCAATCTGCCGAGATCTGGGCGGACAGCGCAAAGCATCGAATCGGGGAAAAGACGTCGGAAGCCGCTCCCCCACCCCTGACAGGGGGGTCCGAACCCACAATGAGGGTGCTCATCAGAGACCATGTAACGCGCATTACCCTCGATTCAGAAACAGCCCTGATTATCTCCGGGGTATCCGGCAAGAGACTGTATTCAGGCACAGGTCCGGCAGCCTTCACGCAACGGGGGTCATTTCTGCTGCTAAACGGCCGGTCTCTGAATTCGGACCGGTGCCGAGCCGAATCAAAGCAACCAACGATATCGCTGGATGGCCATCGTTTCAGAGGCACCTTTACACTCACCGCGGAAACTGAAGGCATTCGGGTGGTAAATCACCTTCCCCCGGAACAATATCTCTACGGGGTGGTCCCCCGGGAAATGTCTTCGGGATGGCCGAAAGAAGCACTGATGGCCCAGGCCGTGGCCGCACGGACCTATGCCCTTTATATCCAATCGAAAAGCAGGGATAAGGTCTATGATGTGGTATCGACCACATCGTCTCAAGTATATGGCGGCTACGATGCCGAAATGGAAAACACCAATTCTGCGGTGGATCTGACACGGGGCCAGGTGATTACCCACAGAGGCAAACTGATCGTTGCCTATTTCCATTCCAATAGCGGCGGCCACACTGAGGATGCAAAGAATGTGTGGAGTGCGGATCTGCCCTATCTGAAAGGGTCTCCGGACAGGTTTAGCGTGCAAAAACCTGGCAGTACCTGGGATTATGTGATAGGCTACGCGGATCTGAGAGACCGGCTGAATCGATATGGTATGGATGTTGGAAGCATACAGGCCCTGGAACCCGTCGGGAAGACACCGTCCGGACGTATCGCAAGCTTCAAGGTGATTTCGGACAAGGGGTCCCATGTGCTGAGAAGCAATGCCTTCAGAATCAAGATGGGTGCAACAAAGCTAAAAAGCACCCTTGTCGGCATCGAAATTGACAGATCCGGTGTCCGCTTCAAGGGGAAGGGCTACGGTCATGGCGTGGGTATGAGCCAGTGGGGTGCCCGGCAAATGGCCGAGGAAGGATTCGGTTACCAGGATATCTTGAAGCATTACTATAGGGATGTCGACATCGTCGCCCTTACCCTCCCCTGATGGCAAATCGGTGAATATGAAACAGACGGTAACAGACGGCCCTATCTTAAGAAATGGTGAGGGAATGGCTATGATTCGTTTGTCCAAAAGACCGTTGATGATTGCTTTATTTCTCTCTGCGGCCTGTATCGGTGGCTGCGTAACAACCGGAACCACCAACGGGGGGAAAGGTGCAGGAGGCGTTGTTTCTGCGGTTAAACAGGCATTTGAGGGTACCTTCACCGTTGACCCCTACATGGAGAAGAACAAACCCCGTACGATTGCCATTCTGCCCTTTGTCGATGTGTCCAAGAGCCAGAAAGGCACCGAGATTGTACGCAGGGGGTTTTACAACCATTTCAGCTCACTACCCTATAAAGACATGGAACTGTTTCAGGTGGATCTTCTGCTGAAAAAGGCGGGATTATCCGATCCTGCGAGCCTGAGCGGCATTTCGCCCGAAAAACTGAAAGAGATTCTCAATGTCGATGCGGTTGTCATGGGCACCATTTCCAATTTTGACAAATTGTTTGCCGGCATTTATTCTCAGGTATCCGTGGGTGCCGAGATCAGGATGATAGATACGACGGGTCAATTCCTCTGGAGCGGCGAACATGTGGTCCGTATTCGTGAGGGCAGCCTTCCTACCAGTCCGATAGGGCTTATATCTTCGATTATATCTGCAGCCATGAATATCCGGGATGTTCAACTCCTTCGCGCCTGCGACGACCTTTTCAGGGACATGGTCAAAACCATACCGGCAATTCAG
>JAZFSW010000193.1:0-3960 GCA_036446375.1 Desulfobacterales bacterium
TTTCAGATGTCAGGTGTCAGACAGCGAAAACGCTCTATTTGTCTCCTTTCAAGTCCGAAGGACGCAAACCTGAACATTGACACCTGAACACTGAAACCTTGAGACTCCGGCGGCCTCCGAAGAAGGAGGGATTGCACCCCATGTGATGCTATTTCGGAATCGCCATACTAGTTGATTACTGTTCCATCAAAACATATTGCGGTTGAAGCCCTTTTATATATGAATGATCGCTCGTTTATGGTAACCGTAACAAACTGAGAAAACAGCGTCTCTGCACACCGACAGGCTACGCGTCACCAACACGTAAGCGCCCCGTTTGAAAGTTATTGCTAATCGACAAGGAGGAATGAAATGAAAGCTGCAGTTTTTCATGGACCCCGAGATATTCGGATGGAGGATATCCCTGCACCTGAACTGGCGGATGGTGATATCATGCTTCGTGTGCGGGCATGCGGTATTTGCGGTTCCGATCTGCATACCTACAGCCATGGCATGTTCGAGGACCTGGGGGTGGAAGCCGGTCAGGGACGCGTCATGGGTCATGAGTTCAGCGGGGAAGTGGTCGAGATCAAAGGAGAGTCGTCGGATGTCAAGATCGGTGACCGGGTCGTTTGTGTCGGGATGGGGGGAAATACAGAATACTATAAAGTACCGGCCCTGATGGCCCCAACCCTTCTGAAGATACCGGAAGGGATCAGCTTTGAAGAAGCGGCCACCACCGAACCCCTGGCGACGTCACTACACGCAGTGAACCTGGCCGCACCTGCGGAGGGACAAACCCACGTCATCATGGGGGCCGGCATCATCGGATTGGGTGTCCTGCAGATCCTCAAAGCAGTCCATAAAGTGAAGACCATCGTGGTGGATCTGTCTGAAAGGCGTCTTGCACTGGCAGAGGAACTGGGAGCCGATGTCACCATCAACGCAGCCGAAGAGGACGCACAGGAGAAAGTGGCCAACCTTACCGGAACCGTTGAAATATCATTTATGCCGGGACAGTCGGGAATGGCGGACACGGTCTATGATTGTGCAGGCCTGCCCAAAACATTCAACGGCACCCCTGTGCTGGAACAGGCCCTGGCCATGACCAGGGAAAATGGCAGGATCGTCATGGTAGCAGTCTATGAGAAAACAGCCGAAATCGAATACAATCTGGTCGTCCGCAAGGGAATCACCCTTCTCGGGTCATGGGCGTGGTCCTTTGATGAGTTGATAGAGAGTTCAGAGTTGATCGGGACCGGTACAATCGACCGCAAGCCGCTGATCTCCCATAGGTTTTCACTGGAAAATGCGAAGGAGGGCTATGAGACCCAATTGAGCGCCAGGGATGCCGTGAAGGTGGTCTTGACACCATAGCGCTTCGATTTATCCCTTGACACACCATCTCACTTTCGACATATTGCGACCCGCTAAAAGCGATTTCATGCCCAAACAAGAAAGGCGCAGATGATGGAGCAAAACATCACAAGACGGGAACGTAAGAAGCAAGAGACCCGGGAGCGTATCTTATCTGTTGCCCGTGAGATGCTGATATCTCGGGGCTATGGCGCCACCACGCTCGAAGAGATCGCAGAAACCGCAGATGTAGCCAAAGCCACGTTTTACAACTACTTCCCAAACAAGGATGACTTGTTGCGGCAGATCGCGGCGATCGAAGTAGAAGCAGTGGATCTCCAGATGGCCCAGGAAACAGATCGCCATAGCAGTCCCTTGGCGGCAATCTGTCGCAGCCAGGAACTGACTTTTTCAGAATCCTCTCCCGTTTTGCAGGTTATCCGGCGGATCTTGTTGGAAGATATCATGCACCCCGAGAAAATACCCTTACCCCTTATCGAAAAAGGAAATATGCTCATAGATCTCGTGCGACAGTCGCAAGAGCAGGGAGAACTTCGGTCGGATCTTGACCCCACCCAGACGGCGCAAGCCATCGGTAGGGCCTATCTCGCAGCGTCGATCTTCTGCAAACACCTCAATCTCTGTCCTGAGTCTCCCCAAAACGATTACTCATTGACCCTCAGTGCCATGGCCCTGCTCGAAAGCGTTGGCATTACTCGACAGACCGAGAAAGGTCTCTGAACCGTTTAGGGATGGGAAAGCAGGTGCACATGTCCTTTTTCTCAAACTGAATTGGAGAAGAACCGCAAAGGAGAACTATACATGAGCTCGACCCAGCTTGCAGATCGTTTGCTGATCGCCAATCGCGGAGAGATCGCCATAAGGATTGCCCGCACTGCCGGTGAACTGGGTATGCATACCGTGGCCATTCACGCCGAAGATGATGGTGAAAGTCTGCATATTCGTCAAACCGATGAGATCTGTCCGCTGAAAGGAATCGGCGCTCCTGCTTATCTGGATCAGGCACAGATTATTGAAATCGCAAAAGCCACGGGATGTGACGCGATCCATCCGGGTTATGGCTTTCTCAGTGAAAATGCAGAATTTGCAGCCCGCTGCCGGGATGAGAATATCGTCTTTGTCGGACCCAGCCCCGAGACATTGAGCCTTTTTGGGGATAAGATCAGTGCCAGAAAGGCTGCCCAGAAAGCCAAGGTGCCCGTTGTTCCGGCCACGGAAGGCGCTGTATCATTGGATGGAGCCAAAGATTTCTTCCAGTCTCTGGGGGAAAACGGTGCCATGATGCTCAAGGCGGTCGGCGGGGGTGGCGGTCGCGGCATGCGGGTTGTTAAAGACCTGGATGAGCTGGAAGAGGCCATGGAAAGATGTGCGTCCGAAGCCCAATCGGCATTCGGCAATGGTGATCTGTATGTCGAAGCTCTGGTGTCGAATGCATTGCATATCGAAGTCCAGATCATCGCAGACGGCAACGGTGGTGTCAGTCACCTTTACGAGCGCGATTGCAGCCTTCAGCGAAGACACCAGAAGCTAGTAGAGATAGCCCCCTCACCTCAATTGGCCGCCCCTTTGCGGTCACGTATTCTAGACGCTGCGGTAAACCTGGCATCCCAGGCCGGCTACAACAATATCGGCACCTTCGAGTTTCTCGTGGATGGGTCCGATCTAGGCGAGCAATCGCCCTTCTTTTTCATGGAGGCCAATCCAAGACTGCAGGTGGAGCATACCGTAACGGAAGAGGTCACCGGCATTGATCTGGTCCGCGTGCAGCTGGAGCTTGCCGCAGGGGCATCCCTTGCCGAACTTGGTTTGACGCAAGATGAGGTGCCCGCGGCAAGAGGATACGCCATGCAGCTTCGGGTGAATATGGAAGCCATATCGGCCGATGCCGTCTTTAAGCCCACCGGGGGCACATTGAGCGCCTTCGACCCACCGACAGGTCCCGGCGTAAGAGTCGACACCTTCGGCTATGCGGGATATCAGACCAGTCCCCACTACGATTCACTGCTGGCTAAGGTGGTTGTGTCCACGAGTCGGAATAATTTTGGTGACGTGGTGCGACGCGCACGCAGGGCGCTGACCGAATTTCAGATTGATGGTATACCCACCAATATCGATTTTCTCCAGAAGATACTTTCCCATGAGCGGATGGGGGCCGTCTCTTTGATGACAGACTTTATCGATGAGAAACTGCTCGAGATCAATGCCCTGGAAACCGGGCTGCCACAACGGTACGTGTCCGGTAATTCGCCGGGTTCTGCCTCGATAGCCGGAGCCACAATCGATACATCAGATCCACTGGCAGTACTTGCCTATGGGAAGTCCCAGTCGGATTCGGCAGCAGCCGCTGCACCGGTTGCGCAATCGGGGCCGGATGGCACACACCCCGTTCTGGCCTCGATGCAGGCGACCGTTGTGACCCTGTCGGTTAAGGAGGGTGACCTGGTCTATGAAGGACAGGAGTTACTGGTGGTCAACTCCATGAAGATGGAGCATGTGATCAAAGCCGAGATCAGTGGCGTGGTAAAACAGATCATGGTACAGCCCGGCGTAACCATCCCCGAGGGAGCTGCCCTGCTCTATATAGAGCCGGCTGATGTTGAAAGG
>JAZFSW010000194.1:0-4555 GCA_036446375.1 Desulfobacterales bacterium
ACCTTTCGCGGTTCGAAAGCGGTACTGTGGTCGACGAGGCCGCACTGATCCGTTCCGGTCTTGTGAAGAACCGGCGTGATGGCATCAAGCTTCTTGCCAATGGCGAAATCTCGTATCCTCTCACCGTTCGATTGAACCTGGTGAGCAAGGGTGCCCGGACAAAAATAGAAGCTGTCGGCGGCACCCTGGAGTCGGAAATATCTGGTGAGGTCCAAGAATGATCGGTGGTGGTTTTGGAAACATATTCAAGATACCAGAGCTGAAGAAGAGAATCTTCTTTACACTGGCAATTCTTATCGTATACCGGATCGGCGTTCATGTACCGACCCCGGGTATTGATGCCGTTGCCTTGGCCTCGTTTTTTGCAAAGGCCAAAGAGGGCCTCCTGGGGATGTTCAATATGTTTACCGGCGGGGCGCTTGAACGGCTGTCTGTTTTCGCGCTGGGAATAATGCCCTACATCAGTGCTTCCATCATACTGCAACTGCTGACCGTGACCATACCCCATCTGGAGCGTCTGTCAAAGGAAGGCGAACAGGGCAGAAAGAAGATAACACAATATACCCGCTACGGTACCGTCGTATTGAGTATCCTGCAAGGATTGATGATTAGCATCGGTCTGGAAAAAATGAGCTCGCCGGGTGGCGCACCGATTGTCATCGATCCTGGCTGGGGATTTCGAATAATGACGGTCATCACGCTGACGGCCGGAACCGCTTTTATCATGTGGCTCGGAGAGCAGATTACCGAACGCGGGATCGGCAATGGCATCTCCCTTATCATTTTTGCAGGCATCGTCACCCGGGCCCCCAATGCCGTGGCCAACACCTTCCAGCTGCTGAGTACCGGAGAGATGAATATTTTCGCCGTCGTGATTCTAGCCGTTTTGATGGTTGGGGTGGTTGCCTTTATCATATTTGTGGAGCAGGGCCAGCGGAGAATCCCCGTTCAATATGCTAAACGGGTCGTGGGCAGAAAGATGTATGGCGGACAAAGTACCCATCTACCCCTGAAGATCAATACATCTGGCGTTATTCCGCCGATTTTTGCCTCGTCAATCATCATGTTCCCGGCAACAATAGCAGGCTTTATAGCCATTCCGTTCATACAGCGTATCGCCTCTGCCATTCGACCCGGCAACGCGGCCTATGAACTGCTGTTTGTCGCATTCATTTTCTTTTTCTGCTATTTCTATACAGCTGTCACGTTTAATCCGGTCGATGTGGCCGATAACATGAAGAAGCAGGGGGGATACATCCCGGGCATTCGTCCCGGAAAACATACGGCGGATCACATTGACAGGGTGTTGACACGCATTACACTGGGAGGCGCGGTATATGTGTCAGCTGTTTGCGTCTTACCATCGATATTGATAGCCCAGTTTAATGTTCCGTTTTACTTTGGCGGCACCGCGCTGCTCATCGTCGTGGGTGTTTCCATAGATACAATCGCTCAAATTGAATCCCACATGCTGACCCGCCATTACGAAGGCTTTCTGAAAAAGGGCAGCATAAAAAGTCGCAGATAGACATGGGCCGGGCCAAGAGGCAACGGCAGATTATCCTCTGAAAAGTGGATCATCACATGAGGGAACGGAAACAGTATGCCAAAAGAAGAGGCGATCAAGGTAGAGGGGAAAGTGCTTGAGACATTGCCCAATGCGATGTTTAAGGTAGAACTGGAGAACAAGCACCAGGTACTGGCTCACATCTCGGGAAAGATGCGAATGCATTTCATTCGGATACTTCCGGGAGATATGGTGACCGTTGAACTTTCGCCTTATGATCTTACACGGGGTAGAATTACCTACCGGGCAAAATAGCGCGAAGGGAAACCGGCAAACCTGCAGACGCCCAAAACGCTCAAGGGCTTCTGTGTCGTGCCGGGCCTATCGCAAGATGGTATAGCTCGATAGCTGCATCTCAATAAGGAAATGAGAAAATGAAAGTCCGATCATCTGTAAAAAAAATTTGCATCAAGTGCAAAATCGTCCGCCGGAGAGGGGTTGTCAGGGTCTTATGCGAAAACAAACGGCACAAACAGCGGCAGGGATAGACGGTAACGTTTTGACAGGCGAGATATTCTCTACAAACAAACGATATAAAGAACAGCAAGACTAGAGGGGGCATTTTGGCTAGAATTGCAGGCATTGATCTACCACGGCACAAGCGAATCGAAGTTGGATTGACCTATATCTTTGGCATCGGCAGACCCAAATCAAATCGCATACTGGATCAACTCCGTATCAATCCCAGTACCAGCACAGATGACTTGTCAGAAGCCGAGATCAACAATATCCGCAAGCTGATAGACAGTGACCACACCGTGGAAGGTGAACTTCGCACGCAGGTGTCGATGAATATCAAACGGCTGATGGATCTGGGTGCCTACCGGGGCCTTCGCCATCGAAGGGCACTGCCGGTCAGGGGGCAAAGAACCAAAACCAATGCCCGTACCCGAAAGGGGCCCAAGAGGGCCGCGATAAAGAAGCGTGGCGGGGTCACCAAGAAATAGCCCTGATAACATAACATTTTCCGTATCTGATAATCACCCATAGGAACAGAGCAAATGGCAAAAAAGACCCGGACAAAGAAAAGAGAAAAGAAGAATATACCCAGCGGTATTGTGCATATCCAGTCAACCTTCAACAACACGATTATTACCATCACCGATCCGGGGGGGGCGGTCGTTTCATGGTCAAGCCCTGGCGTTCAGGGTTTTAAAGGATCACGAAAGAGCACACCCTTTGCCGCGCAACTGGCGGCTGAAGATGCGGCAAAAAAAGCAATGGAGCATGGGATGAAGAATGTCGAGGTCCATGTCAAAGGCCCCGGTGCGGGTAGAGAATCTGCGCTCCGTGCCCTCCAGGCTGCCGGATTCAATATTCAAACCATTAAGGATGTCACCCCGATCCCCCACAATGGCTGCCGGCCGCCAAAAAGGCGGCGAGTGTAGACGGAGATGCCGGGGCGTCCACCAGCGGCAGGATAAGAAAGCAGAAAAGGCCATACATAAAGTAAACCAAACAGACAATAATGAGACATCGTCAGCGCAAGCCATCGTCAAAGGGGCGTTATCCCGCTTCGACGGTGATGTATCCATGAAAGGGAGGCAGATTTGTCACGATATTCTGGTTCAGTATGCCGGCTATGCCGGCGCGAAAATCTGAAATTATTTTTGAAAGGCGATCGATGCTACTCGGACAAATGCGCCTTCGATCGGCGCGGCTATCCGCCGGGCGATCACGGTCAGCGCAGGGGAAGGAAGACATCGGACTACGGTATTCAGCTGAGGGAAAAACAGAAGATCAAGCGGATGTATGGACTTTCTGAAAAGCAATTCCATATCTTTTTTCAGCGGGCAGAAAAGAAACGAGGTGTTACAGGCAACAACCTTCTCATGATGCTCGAATGCAGGCTTGATAATGTGATCTACCGTCTCGGGTTTGCCACCTCACGCGCTCAAGGTCGTCATCTGGTCACCCACAGCCATTTTCTTTTGAACGGAAAGAAGGTGAACATCCCTTCGTATATCATAAAGGAAGGGGATGTTATTGAAGTCAGAGAAAAAAGCCGTGAAATAAAGGCTATCGAAGAATCATTGGATGCGGTGGTTCGACGGGGAGTTCCCCAATGGCTTGAGCTGGAAAAAGAGGGTCACAAAGGCGCTGTCAAAGCCTTGCCGGCTCGTGAAGATCTAACGATGCCGATGCAGGAGCAATTGGTCGTAGAGCTATACTCAAAGTAGCACCTGCGGAAGATATCTCTTTCATCAACCAATCATCAAAATCTGGAGAAATACATATGCCATCAAATGAACTCATGTACATGAACTGGCAAGAAATGATTAAGCCCCAAAAGGTTCAGGTCGATAGCACGCCGACATACGGCAAGTTCGTTTGTGAACCCCTTGAAAGAGGCTTCGGTATTACCATCGGAAATTCTTTAAGGCGGATAGTACTGTCCTCCCTCAATGGTGCGGCCATTGTTTCGGTGAAATTCGATTCGGTAATGCACGAGTTCAGTGCCATACCGGGTGTGCTGGAGGATGTGTCTGAAATCATCCTGAACCTAAAAGAGGTCCGCTTCAGGGTTCCGGACGGGGAGCCGAGAAGCATCACCATTGATGTGGACAAAGAAGGAGAAGTCAGAGCGGGCGACATTATCAGTGGCGATGGCCAATGCGACGTCCTCAATCCGGATCTGCATATTGCCACGTTGTCTGCCGGTGCGAAACTGAATATGAGCATGGTGGTAAAAATCGGCACTGGCTATTCATTATCCGAAGCAAACAAAGATGAGGATGCCCCGATAGGCACCATACCCATCGACGCGGTGTTTTCACCCATCAAGCGGGTAAACTACGTTGTCGGTCATGCCCGCGTCGGGCAGCGGACTGACTACGACAAACTCACCATTGAGGTCTGGACGGATGGAAGCCTGCTGCCGGAAGATGCCATTGCCTATGCTGCTAAGATCCTGAAGGAACAGATGACGATCTTCATCAGTTTCGATGAGGAGCAAGAGCCGGAGCCGGACAGGAAAGATGATGATAA
>JAZFSW010000195.1:0-5203 GCA_036446375.1 Desulfobacterales bacterium
TGGCCTATAACAGCCCCGAGCTTGACGCGGATGTCCACCTGACCGATTTTGACGACCTCGGAAGAATGCTTGTCCCTGAGGGGACGGCAGAAAATAAAGAAAGGTAGTACACAATGGATAAGACACTGTACCTGATCGATGGGAATGCATATATCCACCGGGCATTTCATGCCATTCGGGGGCTATCCAATTCCGAGGGACTGCCGACAAATGCGGTTTTTGGTTTCACCCGGATGTTGATAAAGCTCATGGAAGATCGGTCCCCGGCGTATATGGCCATGATATTTGACGCCAAAGGCCCGACGTTCCGCCACGACATCTACAGCGGATATAAGGCCAATCGGTCGCCAATGCCGGAAGAACTATCCGTCCAGATTCCACACATCAGGGCGGTAACAGCCGCATATAATATCCCCGCATTCGAAATGTCGGGTTTTGAGGCGGATGATCTGATCGGCACCCTGGCCCGAAAAGGGGAACAGGCCGGCTTTTTCGTGGTCATCGTATCGGGCGACAAAGATTTCATGCAGCTGGTCACCGAAAAAACAGTGATCTGGGATCCGATGAAGGATCGAACGATTGATGTGGCCGCCATTCGAGATAAATTTGGCCTTGAACCCCACCAGATGATTGAGGTCATGGGTTTATCCGGAGATACGGCCGATAGTATTCCCGGCGTCCCGGGCATCGGGGAAAAAACCGCCGTTTCCCTGATCAAGACCTTCGACAGCATGGACCGGCTGTACGAGCAGCTGGATCGTATCACGAAGAAGAAGCAGAAAGAAAACCTGATCCAGTTCAAAGATCAGGCCATGATAAGCCGGAAGTTGGTTATCATTGATACCGATGTAGCCCTGCCTTTTGACCCGGAAGCCCTTGCATGCAAAGAACCGGATATTGCCACTCTTGCCGATCTGTTTAAGATGCTTGAATTCAGGCAGTTACAGCAGGCCCTCCCCCAGCAATCGGACCTTTCCGAAAAGACATATCATTCGATCCTGGATGAAGAACAGCTGGATGCTCTCGTGGATCGACTCAGAAGCAGCACGTGGTTTGCGCTCGATACAGAGACCACAGCAAAGCGTCCCATGGCAGCGGAGCTGGTGGGACTGTCGTTTTCTGTAAAACCCGATGAAGCGTTTTATATTCCCTGTGCTCACGACTATCCGGGCGCCCCCCAGCAGCTCGATCGGGATCATGTATTGAACCGGTTAAAACCGATCCTCGAGGATCCGAACATAGGTAAGATCGGGCAGAACATAAAGTATGACATGATCGTTCTGCACCATCATGGGATACATCTTGCCGGGATCATCTTCGATACGATGATCGCCTCTTACCTGATTAATCCCTCGGTAAATGCACACAGTTTGGACCAGATCGCGCTCGACCGTCTCGGTCACAAGATGATCACCTATCAGGAGGTGACAGCAGACCTGGAGAAAACCGCCGGCTTCAGCAGCGTTCCCCTGAAAAAGGCGACACCCTATGCCTGCGAAGATGCCGATATCACACTCATGGCCTATACTCAATTGGGCCCAATGCTGGAAGCATCCGACCTTACAGCACTGTTTGAAGATGTTGAGATGCCCCTTGTCCCCGTTCTGGCCCGCATGGAAAGGACCGGGGTACGGGTGGACAAAGCGATTCTCCGGGAGCTCTCCACGTCGTTCGAATACCAGCTCGGACAGATCGAGGAAAATATCTACGCCCAGGCCGGCGAAACATTCAATATCAAATCGTCCCAGCAACTGGGAAGGATACTCTTTGAAAAACTGGATCTTCCCGTGCAGAAAAAAACCAAGAAGAAGACCGGTTATTCAACCGATGTGGACGTACTGACGATACTGGCCGCCCACCATGAGCTTCCCGCCCTGATTTTGAGGCATCGAACCCTGGCAAAGCTGAAATCCACCTACACCGATGCGCTGATTGATCTTGTCCATGATCATACCGGACGATTGCACACCTCTTTCAACCAGACCATTACTGCCACGGGGAGATTGAGCAGCTCGCACCCGAATCTTCAGAATATTCCCATCAGAACCGATGAGGGCAGAGACATACGCCGTGCATTCATACCGGCCGGCGATTGGTATCTGGTTTCGGCAGACTATTCACAGATCGAGCTTCGGATTCTCGCCCACTGTTCCGAGGACCGCATCCTGATCGATGCATTCAAGAATGATGAAGACATTCACACCCGAACGGCCGCTGAAGTATTCCAGATCGATCCCCAGCACATCAGCGCTGAGCTGAGACGCCAGGCCAAGGCCATTAATTTCGGCATCGTCTACGGGATGAGCCCCTTTGGCCTGTCCAAGCAACTCGGCATCAGCCTGAAAATGGCAAAGACCATCATCGACAATTATTTTGATCGGTACCAGGGCGTCAAACAGTTCATGACCCGGGCCATTCAAGACGCAAGAGAAACGGGAAGGACCAGCACCCTTCTCGGACGCATCCGCCGCCTTCCCGATATCCAGGCAACCAACAGAAACACCCGGCAGTTTGCCGAGAGAACGGCAATCAACACCCCGATTCAGGGCACCGCAGCAGATCTGATCAAGCTATCCATGATACGGGTTGACGACGAGCTTCGCAAACACGGATTCCAGACCGAAATGCTTCTATCCGTTCACGACGAACTGGTATTTGAGGTGCCCCCCGATGAGCTGGAAAGGGCCATCGTCCTCATCAGAGACATCATGGAGGGGGTCTGGCACCTATCGGTACCCCTGAAAGTCAATGTGGTATCGGGGCGCCACTGGGCTGAAGCCCATTAGGAAATCGGACGCAGAAGCGTCAGATACCTGCCGAAATAATTGATTGAAATAATCGGCGGGAATTGTTACGCTTCCCGCGCTTGGCTTCCTGTTGAAGGGTATGAACCTCAGGACGATAGTAGCAGGTTGCCTGCGTGCATTGCCCATTTGGCGGGCGGAGAATCAGACCATGACCGAATCTTATGAAAAATCTATCCGATACACCGTCGAGAGTATGGACATTGTCAAGGCCGATGTTCTCGATCCTATCGAATATCGGTACCGGTCCCGGCGAGATATTGAGATTACCATTAAGCAACCGGAATTCACATCGTTATGCCCGATGACCGGACTCCCGGACCTGGGGTGCATAACCATTAACTATAGACCCGGCGATCAGATAATTGAGCTGAAATCTTTGAAATTCTATCTTCTGCAATACCGAAACGTGGGTGTTTTCTACGAGCATGTCGTCAATCGAATTATGGATGATCTGGTATCGGTTCTTAACCCCCAATGGATGGAAGTGGTGGGAGATTTTACATCCAGAGGGGGCATAACCACCCGGGTCGCCGCCGTGCATGAGGGGAAAAATGATGTTGAATAGGTCCAAGATGACAAGCGTATCCTGCAAAATGATGATCGAGACCATCGCCATGACGTCGGCGGTCCTTTTATTGGCAACGGCAGTCGGATGTTCGACGTTTTCCACCATGACAACGGCCACAAGCAAGGTCACCGTCGATTCTTCGTCCGGTGATGGCCATATGCGAAGAACCATCGGCATGGCTTCCATCGGGTATCGTACCTCTCCCGTGGGCCAGAGCCTTGAAGCGCTCCTGAAAGACAGGTTGATTGCAGGCATAGCGTCCGATTGTCCGGGAAATATCCTGATCACGGCCGATGACGCGGGATATGCGAAACTGCTGGAGTCCCCGCCACGGCATGCTTCGGGTGAAATCAACAACTACGCGTTATCACAGGAAGGTAGACTGCTCGGACTCAATGCTATCGTTGCCGGGTCACCGGTTGATGTCAGTGAAGAAGTCGAGGAGCGGGGCCTGCTGTGGTTTAAAGATACCCACACCTACGCTCGAATTCGGTTGGCTATTGACGTGTATGACACCTCAACAGGGGCCAAGCTTTTCGGTGAGAATTCGATTCGGAAAATAGAAGTGGATCCGGCCGGCATCAATGACATAAAAGGAAAACGATATCAGCGTATCGCCGGTCTGAAAGAAGAAATAGCGGATGCGGCCGATGAGATCAGTGAGACGATCTGTCAGCGGGTCTCCCTTCAGCCATGGAAAGGTTATGTGGCATCCGTCGATGGCAACCAGATCGGCCTGTCGGCGGGAAGTGAGATCGGTCTCAGAACCGGTGACCGATTATCCGTGTATGACAGCGAAAAGACCATCGCGGGGATAGACGGCCAGCGGTTCTATCTTCCCGGACAGATCATTGGAGAAATAAGGATAACCGCTACAGCCCGCCGTCACGCCAGCGCTGTAATTGTTTCCGGAAAAGGGATCGCCCCGGGCAACCCGGTTGTTCTGAAGAAATAGAACGCCACCCGTAGGCGTTGGCTGCATTGCCAAAAAGCCATCAGTCCTCCCGTAACCCCTCAGCAGAGATCAGCTCACCCACAAAGCTTCCGACAGCAACCTTGCTCTTTATTCTTACAAGGATCTTCCGATCATCTGCAGTGAGCCATAGCCGGATTCTGGCATTCCTACTTTTCTTGAAAACACCGCCGACATGTTTCAGATCGGGTTCCAGAACATATACGTCAGTGGTTCCACTGGGGAGTCTGATCTTCTCTCTTTTCACAACAGTCGCTTTGGCTATAACAGATTTCTTCCCATCGGTAAGGGGATGCTCGAATTGACGATTCTTCCTGAAATCAAACATCCGTGTTCGATAGAAGATGGACAGGGGATCGAAGGAGCCGGGCAGAATAGCAATGGGGTCGCGTTTTTCCGTTCCTGCCGCATAGTGCGCCTGATTGTTTTCCCAGTCAAATGTCACCACAACATCTCTTCGGGTATTGCCTTCATGCTGGTGTTTCTTATACAGAACCGTGTGGGTCATCTGTGCATCGGTATACGCATCAATTCTGTCGCGCACCTTATAGAAAGCGTCAACAAATGCGTTGGTCTTGACCGTCATCACGAAGTGAAGGACCGGCTGGCCGTTTAGCGTTTCAAGGGGCAGCACTTCAAGTATCGCCTCTCCGGCGGGAACAAAACTCCACCTAAGCCTGAAGGTCAGTCGTTCCCCGGGCTGAAACGGAAAGGAGTCATCCATTGCCCGAGCCGAGCCGGCCAAACTCCCCATCTGGAAAAGCAATGCCGATAGTAAGAGAAGGGCTGTTCGCCGCGCTATGGGGCGAGAGGAGGGATGCACCGAGGGGAGCCCCCTTTAGGTGTCTTGAAAAA
>JAZFSW010000196.1:0-7610 GCA_036446375.1 Desulfobacterales bacterium
ACACTCAATCGCGCCTTGATTGCTGCCGGCAAACGGTTGTCTGTCCTTGAAGCAGGTGTGAGTCAGGCCCTGAGAGAAAAACCGGCGCCGCCTATCGACAGGTCCGGCACAGCAGAAACATCCAGAGCCGTTCCTTCCGAGCCGTTGCCAGATCCGCCTGACCCGAATGCCATTGACCCGTTTGTGCTGTCCTGGGCTGCAGCCTGGGAACGACAGGACGTCAAGGGGTATCTTTCCCATTATTCCAGGAGATTTGAACCCGAAGGTGGTATTCGTCTGGCCGTATGGTATAAACAACGGGAAAAACGGATACTTAGGCCATCTTCTATCAACATCGACATCAGTAATATTCAGGGGAAGATGCGTGATCCTTCCCGGGGGAAAATCACATTTGTCCAGATGTATCGCTCAGAAACCTATATGGATCAGGTAACAAAGACCCTCGACATTCAGTGGGAAGACGGGGCGTGGAAAATCGTGAGAGAGACCAGCAATTAAGGCTCAGCACCGATGACTCTATCGAAGAAAGCCTTCCGCATCAATTCCCCGGAAGGCTTTTGAGTCTCTACGGTCCTCACTGCATCGACAGCCTATTTATAGCCGATGTCTGCAATCTTTTCGAATCTTCCGTTACGAACCTGAAACATGATGGCATCGAACACGCCCTGATGGTTTGTCGGGGTAAACACCGTATCGGGCCCCCCGAAGTTGCGATCCTTTACCGTACCCATGGTTTCGATAGTATCGATCAGCTTCTCCCGAGTCAGGTCCCTTCCCACCTTTTCTGCGGCCTGCTGGAAGAAGTCCAGGGCTGAGTATCCGGCCGTCGTTGGCAGGTCCGGTTCCTTGCCAAACTGCTGCTGATGCCGCCGGACCCAATCGGCAACACCCGGTGTCGTGCTGTCTACATAAGGGTAGGGCGACTGGCCGGTGGCATATAACCCGTCTGCGGAAAAACCGGCATTTCGGCATAAATCCACCACCATCATCGTATAGGCCGGTGACATGCCGGCCATTACCACTTCCCAACCGAGTTTGTTGGCTTCCTTCAGCGCGCCCACCGTTTCGCGGATGACCGTGGCGAGGACAACGATATCCACCTTGGCTCTTCTCAGTTTTACGATCTGAGAGCTAAATTCCGTAGCCCCCCGTTTGTAGGATTCAGCGCTGATCAGTTCAAGGTTGTGGATCGCCAGCTGATCCCGTATCCCCTGTGTCATGATCGCACCCATCTCGTCATCCTGATAGAGGATGCCAAACCGTTTGAGATTCTTGTTTTCTATGAAGTACTTCACCAGTGCCCTTGCCTGATCGTAATAGGGGACGAACCCGCCAAAACTATACCGGTCGTAGGGTGTAAAGAAAAGCGATGCCCCTGTCAGGGGGAATAGTTGCGGGATCTTCTTCCTGGATATCAGCGGCTTTGTGGCACCGGCCGTTGGGCTGCCCATGTTACCGAGAAAGCAAAAGACCTTGTCCCGATTGATCATTTTGCTGGTTGCCATGATGGCTTTTTTCGGATCATACCCGTTGTCCTCGATAACGAGTCTGATCTTTCGGCCGTAAATGCCACCGGCCGCATTGATTTCCCGCGCTCGCATCTCTAGACCCATCTTAACATTGGCTCCCCATCCGGCAATGGGGCCGCTAAGATCCAGGTGGGATCCAATTATAATTTCCGTATCGGTTACGCCGGTTTCCGCCGGCACCTGCGAGGGGAAACACAGACAGCTTATCATATATGCCAGGACCAGCAAAACAGTGGTTCTCATTATTAACCTCCTAAGAATATCGGTGTTGGTTGATCGGTTGCGCTGCTCGCTACGTCAGTCGTCTATCGGTGGCGTTGCGCCATAACGTGATTGCGTCGCTTAAAACCGCAACCCACCCACGAAAACCGAAACGAGCCGCCGCGCCCGCCTCATCTGTAGGCGAAGCAGATGGTGGGCCCTCCCGCAACCGACGAACGCGGCCCTTATCAATACATCGAATCGATGACATCCTTGAATTTCTTGTTCACAAATGTCCGTTTGAGTTTTCCGGTGGGTGTTATTTCTTCATCATCGGTTGTCAGGAGAATATCGATCAGGTGAAATTTCTTGATCGTTTCCACCCGGGCAACCGTCTTGTTGACATCCTCCACTTCCTTTTCGATCAGTGCAAGGACCTCCGGTGCTTTGGTCAGACTGGCATAGGTGGTAAAAGGGATTCGATTGTCCTGTGCATATTTCATAATGTTTTCATCGTCAATCATTATCAGAGCGGTGAGGTATTTTCTACCGTCGCCCACCACAACCGCATCGGTAATATAGGGGCTGAATTTCAGTTGGTTTTCTATTTCCGAGGGCGTGATGTTCTTGCCACCGGAGGTGATAATGATGTCTTTCTTCCTGTCGGTAATAACAAGATGGCCATCTTCGTCCATTCTCCCGACATCGCCGGTATATAGCCAGTCATCCCTGATGGTCTCAGCGGTCTTTTCAGGATCCTTCAGGTACCCCTTAAAGACCAACGGTCCTTTAATGAGAATTTCACCATCATCGGCGATCTTCACCTCCATCCCGGGCAGCGGCGGGCCAACCGTGCCGAATTTCACCGCACCTTTGCGATGCATGGTGGTCCCACCGCCCGATTCGGTCTGGCCATAGACCTCACGCATATCTATATTGAGCGCATGGTACCATTTCAGCAGATCCGGAGAAATCGGTGCGGCACCGGATATGCACATGCGAGCCCGGTCCAGGCCGAGTCCCTTTTTCACATTTCGCAGGACCGTCCAGTCGAGGAGTGTAAAAAGGGCCCTTAGAAGGGCGGGCGGCTTCTGGAAATTGAGTTTGTAATCCGATACCTTGTGCCCCACCGACATGGCCCAGCGGAAGGCGAGCTGTTCGAAACGGGTCGATTCCTTCAGGGTCAACATCAGCGTTGAATAGAATTTTTCCCAGAATCGGGGAACGGCAAAGAACAGGGTCGGTGAGATCTCCCGGATATTTTCAGGCACGGTCTCAAGGGATTCGGCAAAATTGATGACATATCCGTCGTGCAGGGGGCCCAGGGCCGATACACTGCGTTCGGCGATATGGCACAGCGGTAAAAAGCAGAGCACCTCATCGGCAGACGACATGGGCCATACCTGGCGGTTGATTGCTCCGGTCATCAGGGGAGACCGATGGGATATCATTGCGCCTTTCGGCGGGCCAGTTGTGCCGGACGTATAGATAAGGAGAGCCGTATCGTCTGGCTGTGCACGACGACGCAGCGTTTCAAATCGGTCGGGATTCTGCCGATCGGTTTCTTCCCCCTGCTCAAGCAGCGCATCAAAACTCATCACCATGGCATCCGAGAAATCCCGCAATCCTTCCATATCCAGAACGATAATCTTCAGAAGATCCGGCAACCCATCCCGTATCTCCAGCGCTTTATCCAGCTGTTCTTCGTCTTCGACAAAATGAAACTTGGATTCGCAATGGGAGAGGATATAGGCGGCCTGCTGGAAGGAATCCGTGGGATAGATCCCCGCACTGACACCCCCTGCGGCCTGGATGCCCATATCGCAATAGAGCCATTCCGGGTTGTTCTCGCTCATGATGGTCACGACATCGCCGGCAGCCAATCCCATCGAATCGAGAGCCAGGGCGACCTGCTTTGCCCGCTGACCGTAGTGCTCCCAGGTGATTTCATTCCACAACCCGTATTCCTTTTCCCGCATGGCTACCTGATTGCCCCATTGCTCGACGCGATGCCAGAATAGTTTCGGAATGGTATCGATATGATCCGGGTAGGGAGAGGAAATCTGTTCGACTACCGCCATTTCTTTTTCCTTTTCCATCTGCGGGCACCGCGAATGCTGTCTTCCTTAACCCCAAGATAGAACTCTTTTATGTCTTCATTCTCCCGCAGCGCTTTGCAGGTATCTGCCATGACGATCCTTCCGGTTTCAAGCACATACCCATAGTGGGCCAACGAAAGGGCCATCCGTGCGTTTTGCTCCACGAGCAGGATCGTGGTTTTCTGTTCGGTGTTGATACGGCGGATAATCTGGAAGATCTCCTGCATCAGAAGCGGCGACAGCCCCAGGGAGGGTTCATCGAGTAGAAGGAGTTTGGGGCGAGACATCAGCGCTCGGGCGATGGTGAGCATCTGCTGTTCTCCCCCACTCATATTGGCTGCAAGCTGACTGGTGCGTTGCCTGAGGATGGGAAAATAACCATACATGGTTTCCAGATCTTCCCGAATACCGATCCTGTCGTTTCGCAGATAAGCACCCATCATCAGATTCTCGCGCACGGTCAGATCGTCAAACACTTCCCGCCCCTCGGGCACATGTGAGATACCCAAGGAAACGATTCGGTTGGGTGCCAAGCCGTTTATCTTTTGCCCCATGAATTCAATGGTGCCCTTTTCCGGGTCCAGCACACCGGATATCGTTCGCAGGATCGTCGTCTTTCCGGCACCGTTTGCCCCGAGGATCGTGATAATCGCCCCCTCGTCGATTTCGAGCGAAACCCCCTTGATGGCCAGAACAGGGCCATAGTAGGACTCGATATTGCTAACCCTGAGCAAAGGCATCTTCGTCTCCCAGATAGGCTTTCAGTACGTCAGGATGCGCTAGAACGTCTCTCGTGCTCCCGCTGGCGATCGCTTCGCCAAAACTGACTGCAAGGATCCGATCCGATATTTCTCTTACAAATCCCATGTTATGCTCGACCATCAGAATGGTAACCCCAAATTCCGCTTTGATATCGGTGATCCAGAAGGCCAATTCTTCGGTTTCCTCCAGGGTCATCCCGGAAGATGGTTCATCGAGAAGCAGAAGCACCGGTTCCATCGTCAGCGCTCTGCCCAGTTCAACGGTCTTCTGGATGCCAAAGGGCAGGTTTTCGATTAGCTGGTCACGATGGGCCTGCAGATCCAGAAAATCGATAATCTCTTCGGCTTTCCGCCGGCTTTCCAGCTCCTGGTCCCGCACCGAACCGGTAAATAGAAGCTCGGTAAGCACATTGGATCGGCGTCTTCTGTGTCGTCCGAGAAGCAGGTTATCGATAACCGACATCTTATTGAAAAGCTCGACGTTCTGGAAGGTCCGTGCAATGCCAAGATCGGCTACCACATGGGGCCGGACCTTCGAAATATCCCGGCCCTCCAGGCGAAACGCACCCTCGTCCAGGTCATAGTACCGGTTAATACAATTGAAAATGGTGGTCTTGCCTGCACCATTGGGCCCGATAATGGAAAATACTTCTCCGCGGTTCACCGCAAAACTCACCCGATGCAGGGCCTGCACGCCGCCAAAACGGATCGAAATATCTTCTGCCTCAAAAAATGACATCTATCGTCGCTCCACTTTCTGGTAGCTTTTTTCTTTTTTGAATGTGTCTTTCTTGTAGAGAGGGAATGTCTCGAAATAGTACTTGATTTTCAGCCACCGGCCATAGATTCCCAAGGGCTCAAAAAGAATAAACAGGACAATCATCAACCCGAATAGACCGGACTCAAGACCGGTCTGATCCCTGACCAAGCGCGGCATGTAATCTTTGGTCATGATAATGACCTGGGGCAGCAGGATATAGAAGATCGAACCGAACACCGCACCATGGATACTGCCAAGACCGCCAATAATAATCATCGCGAGAAACTCTATCGAAACGAGTAATGTGAAGCTTTCCGGGCTGATGAACGACAATTTGTGGCCATAGAGGCTTCCGGCTATCCCCGTAAAAAACGCACTGACGGCAAAGGCGATGGTCTTGAATCTTACCAGATCAATCCCCATGGCCTGAGCGGCAACCTCGCTGTCGCGAATGGCGATCATCGCACGTCCCGTGGGAGAGCGAAGGATGTTCTTTGACCCCAAAAGGGTCAAGACGAGAACGGAAAGGGCCAGATAATAGAACCGTGTCTCGGTGTCGAAATGGAACGATCCGATAGACGGCGGATCCACAAACATACCGAGATTTCCCCGTGTAAGGCTTTCCCAGCGGGCAAGAACCTCTTCGATAATGAAGGCAAATCCCATTGTGGCGACCGACAGATAGAGCCCTGAAAGGCGAAGAACAGGCAACCCGATGACCATGCCGGCCAAGCCGGCCACCAGGCCCGCAGCAGGAAGTGCGAGAAGAAAGGGAACCCCTTTGCCCGTCAGAATGGCCGATGCATATGCGCCGATGGCGAAAAATGCCGCATGACCGATGGAGACCTGGCCGGTAAATCCGGCAAGAAGCATCAGGCCCATTGCTGCCGTTGCATAAATACAGACAAAGACGAGGAGCGAAGCGATGTAATCGTCGCATACCAGCGGCAAGAGAAAACATCCGACAACAAGCGCAGCGTACCAAAAGAAGGTACTTGTGTGGGTAAAGAGCCGAATATCCTCTATATATTTCTTTTTCATTACATAGCGCATCGCACTACACTTTCTTCTTTCTCTGTGTCCCAAACAGGCCATAGGGTCTTACGATCAACACGAGGATCAGGATGATCCATGCGGCAACATCCTTCCAGCCGATGGGTAGATAGACGCCCGCCAGACTTTCGGTGATACCGATAATCAGGCCTCCGGCAATCGCACCGGGGATACTGTAAAAGCCACCCAGGACCGCTGCCGGCATGGCTTTAAGGCCGATATACCCCATATTCATGTGCACAAAGGTGACCGGGGACAACAGTACACCGGCAAAACCCCCCAACGCGGCACTGATGACCCATGTGAGAGAAAACACCCGATTGACACTAATGCCCATATATACGGCCGCCAGCTGGTTCTGTGACGTCGCCCGCATGGCCATGCCGATTTTGGTGTACCGGAAGAAAAGAAAAAGGATCAGAATCAGGACCACGGTCAAGACAATGATGGAAAGCTGCTCCCAGGAGACAACCCACTGCCCGTGCCGTATGAACTTTTCCGTAAAAGGCGTTTCGAAACCATAGGTGTCCGTGCCCCAGCCGGGGATGACACTGACCACACTCCTGAAGAAAATCATCAGACCGATGGTGACCATGACAATAGAAAACACCGGTTGACCGATAAGGGGACGAAGAACAATCCTTTCAATGATCCATCCGAAGACTGCCATAACAAGGGTGGTACCCACGATGGCCACCCAGTAGTTCAGGTGCAGAATTTGAATGCCGGTAAAGGCAATAAAGGCGCCGAGCATCATCAATTCGCCCTGGGCGAAGTTGATGACGTCCGTGGCCTTGAAGATCATCACAAATCCCAGGGCGACCAGTCCATAGATACAACCCACGGAAATGCCACTGAGAATCGTCTGCAAGATTTCGCCAGGGAGTGTCATATCGATATGCGGCCCGCATCCACATCTTGTTTCATATAGCAACCTGTTGTATGTCGTGTGTCTTCAAAACGTCCTCCCTGCTGACAATGGCGTGAAACTGAAGCTGTCGGCACGGGTAAAGCATCCTGGCCCAGAGGACCAGGCTTTGGTTTGCCCCTGAAAGGGGCTTTGCCAATGGTGATTGTGGAGTGCCTAAAGTGACTAAAGTGAGCTAAAGTGCCTAGAGTTAATGCGTCGCTTCGCTCCACCAATCGAGACCTTTGAATTTCTCCTCACAGCAAACTTGCTGAATTGTAATATCAGTAGATTACAATT
>JAZFSW010000197.1:0-5359 GCA_036446375.1 Desulfobacterales bacterium
CTTTCCCTTCTGGAACTACAGCGGGTTATCGCCAAAGAGAATCAAAATGTATCCGGTGGGGCGATTCGTATGGGCGATGGTCGATTCCAGCTTCGGGTTCCCGGCGAGTTTCGGAGTCCCGAAGAGATATACGGGCTCGTAATCGGGCTCCACAACGGCCAACCGGTCTATCTTAAAGATGCCGCCCGGGTGGTGGATGGATTCAAAGACGAAATGGGTCGCTCCCGGTTAAACGGCTATTCGGCCATCAATATACAGGTGAAAAAACGTACCGGTGAGAACATCCTGGAAATATCCGACCGTATCGATCGGATTGTGGAAGAGCAGAAACACAGCTGGCCGTCAGGAACAACGCTCGTCAAGGTGATGGACGATGCCAAGGACATCCGGGGCCGGGTCGCCAGCCTGGAGAACAACATCCTTTCCGGTCTGATCCTCGTCATCATTGTCCTGTTTTTTGTCATGGGTATACGCAACGCCATTCTCGTGGGCATGGCCATACCGTTCTCCATGTTCATTTCCTTTGCTGTCCTCAATGCCCTGGGCATAAGTCTCAATATGGTTACGCTATTCTCCCTGACCCTGGCCCTGGGGATGCTGGTTGATAATGCGATTGTGATCGTGGAAAATATCTTTCGCTTTATGGAGCAGGGGGTACCGCGCATCGAGGCGGCGATGCGGGCCACCAGCGAAGTGGCGCAACCGGTGATCGCTTCAACGCTGACCACCGTAGCTGCTTTTTCCCCCCTCATTTTCTGGCCGGGGATCATGGGCCAGTTCATGTCCTATCTGCCAAAGGTAGTCATTATCACACTGTTGGCGTCTCTCTTTGTGGCGATGGTAATCAATCCGGCACTGGCCGCCATCTTCCTGAAGCTGCCCCATTCCCATCGGTTTACCTCAAGAGAGGTTACGGTCGAAGAAATCGAACAGGCCGGTGAAGCACCGATATCTGCAAAAGGGCCGTATATGAAGCACTACAAAAAGCTTCTGGAGAGTTCCCTTAACCACCGTGCAGCGGTGTTGATCATTGCTTTTCTGGCGGTGGTTTCAATGGTCATGATCTGGTATTATCGAATCGGAATCGAGAAACCGATAGAGTTTTTCCCCAATATGGCGGCATCTTCTATTAATCTCAATATGGACGTACCCGAGGGGGCAAATCTCAATTATTCCGATCGTATTTCGCGCCAGATCGAGCTGGCGATATGCGAGGGGGAGGGCGCTTCGCTGGCCCCGCCCGATGCCCATCCTGAAAGATGTTATTACAGAGAAGACGATAACAAGATTCACACCCTTGGTCGAGGGCAGCAGGTAACCGGTTTGACGGACCTGGCCAACATAAAGGATATCTATTCGCGTACCGTTGCTGTTGTGGGGGGAGGTGCGTCTTTCATGCAGATGGGCTCTCCCAACCATATCGGTATCGAATTTCATGACCTGGAAGATCGCGTGGAACCCATCTCCGCAACGATTGATACGATACGGGAGAGAATTGCGAATATCGCCGGTGCGCAGATTACGATTGAAGAAAACCAGATGAAACCCCCCACGGGCACCGCCATTCATATCGAAATCCTAGGGGACAATTTCGATGTTCTCGGTAAGATTACCAGAGAGGTCCGGGACATATTGCAAAAGATCCCCTTTGTTCGGGACATCAACGATAATTACATTGCCGGTGCACCCACGGTAAAGGTTCGGGTGGATCGGCAAAAGGCCGCGCTCCTCGGTTTATCGACCGAGCTCATCGGCTTTGCCCTCAAAGTGGCGTTCAACGGCATTAAAGTGTCCACCTATCGGGAAGGCAATGAAGATTTCGATATCACCGTTCAGTTGCCGGATTCGGACCGGAAGGTCACCGATATCCTTCGGGAACTGCTGATTCCCACCGCAAAAGGGCTCGTCCCGCTGAGCACCGTGACCCGGTTTGAAATCACGGGGGGGCTGGGAAGGATCAATCGTGTGGATCATGAGCGTGCGATTACCATCAGGGCCAACGTTGACGAGGAGCATATCCCCGGACCGGTGGTTCGCGCCCAGGCTGAAAAGATTCTGGCCGGGGTAGTCCTGCCACAGGGATATAAGATTCGTTTTGCCGGTGAGTCCATGTCACAGGAGGAGTCCCAGACCTTTCTATCAAGGGCATTTGTCATCGCGATCTTCCTGATTTTCCTTATTCTCATCACCCAATTCAATTCCGTGGCCCAACCCTTGATTATCGTTACATCCATTTTTCTGTCCCTCGGTGGCGTCTTTCTCGGGCTATCGGTTTTGAAGGCGCCGTTCAATATCGTGATGAACGGCGTCGGTATCATCTCGCTTGCCGGGGTGGTTGTGAATAACGCCATCGTTCTTATCGATTATACCAATCGGCTTCACGAAAGAGGTCTGCCCTTCCGGGAAGCCATCACGGCTGCCAGCTGTACGCGCCTTAGACCGGTGCTGTTAACTGCCATAACGACCATCCTCGGCCTGTTGCCCATGGCCACCGGTGTGTCGTTTGATTTTCACACGATGAGGATTTCCTGGATCAGCGAGGCAACCATGATGTGGCAGACGATGGCCAGTGCTGTGATCTTTGGCTTGGCGCTCGCGACAATCCTTACACTCCTCGTGGTACCCTGTCTTTATGCACTTATCTATACAGGGAGCATGGCGACCCAACGGGGTACCCAGGCGCTCCGGCGGGCATATTGGGCGCCATTCTATCGGTTCACCGGTAGTAGTAGACGTGCCGAAGAAAGATAGTGTTATAGGATCATCTCCAGAAGAGTTGAATGATCCTAAGGGTACAAGGGGTCAAGGAAACACGGGTTCAAGGGTTCGAGTGGATAACACCGGGATTCCACCCTTATACAGTTTTTCGAAAACCCTACAGGAACGGTTTACATTTGGCACAAGGAAGCAAATCACTGGAGCATCTCCTGGGTAAAGAGGGGTGTTCGGCTTCACCATTCAACAGAAAGGTCCTGGCATGAAAAAGAAACAGTTGCAGAAAGGAAATTACATCAACGAGGGTGTGGAAAATGTGCAGAGAAGGGGCAGTCGCATCGTGGCCGAAGGCGCGCCCATGATGCCGGCGGCATCTCTGATGAAGGCTGCCGGTGTGATTAACACCTTCAAAGACTTAAAGAAGCCCTTTGTGACCATCATCAACTCCTATACCAATCAGATCCCGGGCCATGCGCACCTGGATGCATTGGGTGAGGTTTTGAGAAAGGAATTGAAGCGGCTCGGTTTCAATGTCTGGTATGCCAATATTGGTGCTGCCATATGTGATGGGATCGCCATGGGGCATTTCGGGATGAAATACTCCCTTGCCTCCCGGGAGCTGATTACCGATCAGATCGAATCCATCATCGCCGCCCATCCCTGTGATGCCTGGATCGGTCTTGGCAATTGCGATAAGATTGTCCCCGGTATGTATAATGCGATGGTTCGACTTAATATCCCCTCTGTCTATGTGTCCGGTGGTCCGATGTTGGCCAGCCCCGCGGGAGGCGATCTTATCTCTATATTTGAAAGTGTCGGCAAGCACTCCGTGGGTGAGATCAGCGACCGTAAACTTCGCCGGCTGGCAGAGACCAGTTGCCCGGGCTGCGGATCTTGTGCCGGAATGTTTACTGCCAACTCCATGAACTGTCTCGGTGAGGCGATCGGCCTGGCGCTGCCGGGAAATGGTACGATCACAGCAGAAGTCTGGGCGAACAAGAAGCGTACCCGGACCAAGCTCAATCCGGAACGAGTAAAACTGATCAAGTCAGCTGCCGGTGCATTGAAAAGGTGCCTGGACAAAAAGATCAAGCCATTGGATATTATCACCAAAACAGCAATCAACAATGCCTTTGTTGTGGATATGGCCATGGGGGGAAGTACCAATACCGTGCTCCATACCCTTGCGTTGGCTGCTGCTGCCGGTATTGATTACCAGTTGGATGACATCAACCGCATTTCGAAAAAGACCCCCTGTATATGTAAGGTGTCCCCCTCGCGGCCCGAGGTCCATATTGAGGATATTCACCGGGTTGGCGGTATATCCACTATCTTGAAGGAGCTTTCGGAAAATGCCCGGACCGGCCTCAGACTCCGTGCCAGAACGGTTTGCGGCCTACTGGGAGATTCGGTGAAGGGTGCGGCCCGTCCGGATGGTGATGTGATCCGAACCGTAGCCCATGCATTCAGCAGCGATGGCGGATTGTCCATTCTTTTTGGCAACATCGCGCCCAATGGGGGGGTGGTTAAGGTGGCCGGTGTGGAAGAGGACATGATGACATTTGAAGGGGGAGCGGTGATCTATGAATCCCAGGAAGATGCCCTTGCCGGAATCCTTGCCGGCGAGGTTGTAGATGGGGATGTGGTTGTCATCCGGTATGAAGGCCCCAAAGGGGGACCAGGCATGCAGGAGATGCTGTCACCCACCTCAGCCATTCAGGGCGCCGGTATCCGGGCAGCGCTTATCACCGATGGCCGTTTTTCGGGGGGCACCCGGGGACTTTGTGTGGGTCATATTTCCCCTGAAGCTGCTGCCGGTGGTCCGATCGCCGCGATACAGAACGGGGACCGCATCCGCATTGATGCGACGAAGCGGACCATTGATCTTCGTATCGGCAAAGCCGAATTGTCCCGGCGAATGAAACAGCTGCCGGCTTTTGAACCCAAGGTCAAACGGGGATGGCTCGCCCGTTATCTGTTGCATGTGACATCTGCCGACAAGGGAGCGGTCTTCGATATATGATACGCTGGAGGTCTTGGGTTTCAGGTGTCAGGCCAGCCTCTGATTTGAGAAGCAATCCGATTAATCAAGAATAGGACTTTTGGCTTGCAGTTGGGCACCCATGAGAAATAGCAAATGACAAATCCCAAAAAACAATCAAATCACAATGTTCCAGATCCCCGCCCGCCTCGCCTGAGGGACCGATGGTCTGCGATGGCCGGCAGGTGAAATCCCAAACAACTGCTGTCGGGACGTGTTTGTCATTTGGTGCTTGGACCTTGTGATTTCACTCCACCGGATCTGAGTTAGGTATCAGGTTTCACGATAGCACGGTATCCACGGTTGTGCTGAGTCTCATATGAGCGCCGCCTCTGGATAGAGGACAGCCAGTCTGATCGAGAGAGAAACTGCGCATCCCACTTAGTCCCCTTCAAAGGGGGAATCCCCCCTCGAGGGGGGCCGGGGGGGTGTTGCTGTTAGGGGAGTTCCTGAACCCTGAACCCCTGAACTCTGAACCATGAAACGTAGTTTCATACGAGGTTTCATGTACCGCCAATAGAAGGTATGGATTACGATGTATAAGAATTTCTTTGGATTAAAGGAGCGACCCTTCAAACTGGTTCCCAATCCTGCTTATCTGTT
>JAZFSW010000198.1:0-3700 GCA_036446375.1 Desulfobacterales bacterium
CTGCACGCCATAACAATACGTCTCTCATCGAACAGCTCATTGAAGCCGAGGTGCAGATAGGGTGGAATACGCGGATCGTACCTTTCGGTCCGGATATATCTGCGGCGGTGTTTGCATTGGGATTCGCAAACCGGGCAGCAATGGCCTTTGGTGGGGTGGAGCCGGGAGACTATAAGACAATTCTGGAATATAACAAGAATCGGATATTTGCCTTTGTCAATGCGCTGGGTGATGTGGGTGTCGAATGGGGTGCTGCTGCGGCCGGTTGCGTGAATTGGGGGTTTCCGACCCTTGCCGATACGGATATTCCGGAGATCCTTCCCACCGGTATCTGTACTTACGAGCATGTCGTGGCCAACGTTTCCCACGAGGAAATCTGTCAGCGATCCGTCGAGGTCCGGGGACTGAAGGTTACCATTTCCGATATCGATATCCCCTGTGCTTTCGGCCCGGCCTATGAAGGCGAACGGGTCCGTGGAAAAGATCTCCACTGCCAGATGGGGGGCGGGAAAAGCCAGTGCACGGAACTCTGCAAAATGGCGGAAATGAATGAAATCGATGATGGCAAGGTCGAGGTGATCGGACCGGATCTTGTGGATCTGGAAGAAGGGGGTACGATGCCCCTGGGTATCTATGTGCAGATTGCCGGTCGGGAGTTTCAGACCGATTTTGAGCCGATTATCGAGCGCCAGATTCATCACTTGATAAATTATATTCAGGGCATCATGCATATCGGACAACGGGATATCTCATGGATACGGGTGGGAAAACCGGCTATTGAGAAAGGGTTCACCCTGAAGGATATCGGTACGGTTCTCCATGCCAAATTCCATCAGGATTTCCAGAAGATCGTGGATAAGGTGCAAATCACCCTTTACACGAAGAAAAAGGATGTGGATGCATTGACCCAACGGGCGCGAAAGGAATACCGGACCCGTGACGAACGGGTGGACAATATGACCGATGAAGATGTGGAGACCTATTACTCCTGCACCCTCTGTCAGTCGTTTGCCCCCAACCATGTGTGCTCGGTGAGCCCGGAAAGAACCGGACTGTGCGGGGCCTACAACTGGATGGATTGTAAGGCGTCATTTGAGATCAACCCAACCGGCCCCAACCAGCCCATCGAAAAAGGCGAATGTCTGGATCCGGAACTGGGTCAGTGGAAAGGGGTCAATGATTTCATATATAAGGCCTCAAGAGGAGCCGTCACTCATTATAATTTCTACTCATTGGTCATTGATCCGATGACCACCTGTGGCTGTTGCGAGTGCATCGCTGCAATGCTTCCCTCCTGTAATGGCGTGATGACAGTCAACCGGGAGTATGCCGGCGAGACGCCCTCGGGGATGAAGTTTACCACCCTTGCCGGTGTGATGGGCGGCGGGGCATCTTCGCCCGGTTTTGTCGGTCATTCCAAATTCAATATTACCCAGGGCAAATTCATCAAGGGAGACGGGGGTCTTCTCCGAATGGTATGGATGCCCAAGATGCTGAAAGAGGAAATCAAGGAGCGGATTGAGAAACAGGGCGCTGCGATGGGCGTTTCGGATCTCTATGACAAGATCGCCGATGAGACGGTCGGAACCACCGAGGAAGAGATCATGCCTTTCCTTGAAAAGGTGGGGCATCCCGCGCTGAAAATGGATCCGATTATCCGCTGATGGCAGCGTGACTTTATTAAAGGAATCGGTTCCCCTCGAAGTTAAGCGATAATCACCGCAGAGCCGCAGAGAACGCAGAGGAAAGAGAGAAACGCCTTTGTGTCCTCTGGGTTGGGTTTCGCTGTGAGGGAGGGGGCCGAAGGGTCCCGATGTAATCGGGAGGAGCGGGCGGTGAAAGTGTTTTCAATCGTGAACTGAAATAGCGAGTGCATTCCTCGTCACGCCGTGGCGTGACTGCGGGGTTAGCGAGCGAATATAATTGGCAAAATTCCTTGCAGTCGGAGATTCTCCGCAGCTCTGCTGCGGGGAGTCTTCAATTCCGCCAGGCGGGAGACTGCTCAACCTATACTAGGATAAGGAGACAACAATGGCATTAACCGGTATTCAGATTTTCAAGCTCTTACCGAAAACAAACTGTAAAGAATGTGGCGTTCCCACCTGTCTTGCCTTTGCCATGAATCTGGCATCAGGCAAGGCGGAACTGGACAGCTGCCCATATGTATCAGACGAGGCACGAGAGCAACTGGCCGAGGCTTCGGCACCGCCGATCCGGCCGGTTGTCATCGGTAAGGGTGTTCGCGCCGTAACCACCGGTGGTGAGACCGTTTTGTATCGTCATGAAAAAACCTTCTGTAATCCCACAGCGATTGCTGCCATGGTGGGTTCTGACATCTCGGCGGCCGATCTTGGCGCGAAACTGGCCACCTGGAATGCTTTCCAGTATGAGCGGGTGGGCCTTAACCTAAGACCCGAGCTCGTTGCCCTCAAGGATGTGGGGGGCGACAAGAAAGCCTTTGCCAATGCGGCAAAACAGATCGCCGAAACATCAGAATTCAATCTGATACTGATGTCTGAAAGTGAGGAGGTCATGGCCGCCGGGATCGCGGTTTCCAAATTCAAGCGGCCGTTGATCTATGCTGCGGGGACCGATACGATCGATGCATTTGGTGCGCTTGCCAAAGAAAACGACCTGCCGATCGGGGTCAAAGCCGATTCTGTTGACGGCCTGATTCCTTTGACCGACAAACTCACCGAGCTTGGGGTGAAAGATATTGTTATCGACTCAGGCGCCAGGGAAATAAAAACGTCCCTGGAAGACCAGGTGGCGATACGGCGGGCCGCGCTATTGTCGCAGAACCGGTCTCTTGGTTTCCCAACCATCACCTTTCCCTGTGAAATGGCCGACAACCTGGATATGGAAGCGCTGATCGCAGGGATGCATATTGCCAAATATGGCGGCATCACCGTGCTGTCCGATTTTACCGGCGAGTCGCTTTTCCCTCTTCTGCTGGAACGGCTCAATATCTTTACCGATCCCCAGCGACCGATGACCCAGGATGAAGGCATCTACGAGGTCGGCAACCCGGACGAGAATTCACCGGTCATGGTGACGACGAATTTTGCACTGACCTACTTCATTGTTACCGGTGAGATTGAAGGCAGCAAGGTTCCCACCTGGTTGCTGATCAAGGATTCGGAAGGGCTGTCTGTCATGACCGCTTGGGCTGCGGGCAAATTTTCCGGGGATGATGTGGGGATCTTTGTTAAGAAATCGGGAATCATGGATAAGGTCAAACATAAGGAATTAATCATACCCGGATACGCGGCCGCTATTGCAGGTGATGTAGAAGAAGAGCTTCCCGGTTGGACCATAACGGTGGGGCCGAGAGAAGCGGCCCATATCCCTGCCTTTCTAAAGGGAAAACAAAAATAGTGTAGCCAATACGGTTTGTCGTCAACAGAAAGGAGGAAAGGGGTTATGTTACTCATTGGTGAGAGTTTGAATGTTATATCAAAGAAGATCGGCAAGGCTTTTAAGGAGCGGGATCCAAAGCCGATTCAAGAAGAGGCACTTTTCCAGAAAGAAAAGGGGATGGACTATATCGATATTAATCTCGGTCCTGCCAAGAAGGACGGACCTGAGCTTATGCCCTGGGTGGTCGAAACGGTCCAGGAGGTGGTGGATGATATCCCCCTTGTGCTGGACACCTCCAATATCGATGCTATTGAAGCTGCGCTGAAGGTCTGCAAGCTGA
>JAZFSW010000199.1:0-11878 GCA_036446375.1 Desulfobacterales bacterium
AACCCTGAAGCGTAGTTTCCCCCTTCTTACTTATCCGGAATACCGGCCAGGGCCTTTGCCAGGGCTACTTTCTTGTCGAGATTGCCTTCTCGGAAAATCATTACTCGCTGGGCCTGGGGTGATCCGGCACCATGCATGGACAGCGGCTGCGATGGTTTCCCGAATCGGAGCCACAGCCCTGGTTTTCTTTATGCCCCGTTTGTGGAGGATGTCGCCGCTACTGTCCAGGGAAAGTGTAAACCGGTCTTCTTTAACCCGAATATACACCTGTTGATTACAGGATTTCACTGACCCTTCCGGTGGCTGAAGACCATACCGGGATAGCCGTTTTTCGATGCAATCCTTTGAACGCTCCTCGATGGCGGTTCCGTGATACAGGCGCGAGTGACGGGTGCTTACCTTTACCTCAGGTGTTTCATTGCGATGGAGGTAAAGCTCCCAGGGGAAACCGGTCATCTTGGATTCGTGCTGTCTGAAGTTAGATGCTTTAAATGTGCCGATTCGCATCAGGACTCTGCTAGCCGTTCGCAGATGGAGATTCGCCAGATAACAGGTTTGCATCCGGCCCTTGAATTCAACGCCACCGGGGACCACTGCCGCATCGCTGACTGTTGCGGACAACCCTTTCAACTCCTCAAGACACAGGGGTTCGAGGCCGGGCGCGGTGGCAACAAAGAAATCTCTGGTGCGTCCGGTGACATGTCGTTTTATCCGTTTGATGAGTGGTGCATCGCGTGTCAAAGCTATTCCCCTAATAAAAATAACCCCTGGGGGGCTAGAGTGTTCCTTAATTTCTTGATAATTTCGAACGCCAATCATAAAAGAAAAGGGGCTCATATGCAAGCACGAACAGAGCCTGATGTCGTGTCAGGTAAACAGACATGGGCGCCAAGCTATTCCCATACAGGATGGCATAGAAAGACTGAACGTCCAATCACGCCATGGCGTAACTTGCCCTTCATTCGGCGTTGGACGTTCGACCTGCCCGCAATGCCTCGGGTGGTCTGGATGGGATACCTTCGCATGCCAGTCAGACGACAATGACAAGCCACCATCGTCTGTAATGCATGGCAGGCGGGTGTTCGATGTTGGACGTTCATCTTTTAATTGCGTCCAAAGAGAATATCGAATATCGAACAAGGAATATCCAATGTCGAAGGGGAAAGGGCAAGGGATAGGAAGAGATGAATCACGCCATGGCGTGATTGGAAGTTCATCCGTTCATCCGTTCATCTCTTCATTGGTTCATCCGCCGATCCGATTGACAACCCATGACGATTCTAGTAACAAGCGATAACAACGACACGCTATGGTTTCATGAAAAATTCAATCTGACCGCTTAAGGGGGTATCTATGGCAAGCATCAACAAAGTTATACTGATCGGCAACCTGGGAAAGGATCCTGAAGTAAGATATACGACAGACGGCACGGCGGTGGCCAGCTTTACCATTGCGACATCCGAGAATTGGACGGACAAAGCCACCAATGAGAAGAAGGAGCGTACCGAATGGCATCGCATTGTGGCCTGGCGGCGGCTCGGAGAAATCTGTGGTGAGTATCTTTCCAAGGGACGACAGGTGTATGTGGAAGGCAAACTCCAAACCCGATCCTGGGAAAAGGATGGTGTCACCCGATATACCACCGAAGTTGTTGCATCGACGGTACAGTTTCTGGGCACCCGGGAAGGTGGCGATGGCGATCGGACGCATACCGAGGCACCGGGGCCCCATACGTCGATGGAGCCACCCTATCAGGAGAGCTCGGACGATGATATTCCCTTTTGATGGGATGTGATGGGTGGGTTCGGGATTCGGGGGCCGTGCCGAAAGGGCAATGCAGTGTTTGGCCTGGTGGGCGTTGGGACATCCCGATGTGTATGGGGGGGGGGCTGTCTGGGAAACGCGATGTCGGGCTTAAGAATCGGTGTCGTCTTTCAGCTTTTCCGTCTCTTTCTTTTCGGAATCGGCAGTGGCGCCTTTGAAATTCTTTATGGCTTTTCCCATGCCCGCACCGATCTCGGGAAGCTTTCCTGCCCCGAAAATAATTAGAATGATCACCAGGATGATGATCAGTTCCGGCATACCGATTCCAAACATAACTTCCTCCAAGACATCAGGTTCTACCTGTTTCGATTCTTCAAGGCCCACATGCGGGCCAGTGTCGGTTCTGTCATCGTAATCAAGCACAATCAGTGGTATGCATACCACCGGACACTATGCCTGTCAATCATTTACGGCCTTGCGAACCCCATCTAAGCCTTGCAAATTGACACCTCCCATGATAACTTGCCCAGTTTCGAAGAAAACTCACCATTTCGACATGACTAATTTTATTGAGGTTACTTATGGCAAACAATGATTCAGAGGACAGATTTGTAGGGGCAGAGCGGTATGTTCTGGATGAAGAACTGGCAAGTATCGTTAACATATCCATGGCACTTGAAATGCCGCTGTTGCTTAAGGGCGAGCCGGGCACCGGTAAGACCATGCTTGCCCACGCGATTGCAGGAAGTCTCAACATGCCGCTTGTCGTGCTGAATGTGAAATCCAGCATGAAACTTATCGATGCGCTTTATCAGTATGATACCCTGACACGGCTGAATGACAGCCGGTTCGGTGATTCCGGCCGGGACGTAAGCGATATTGAAAACTACATAAAGATGGGAAAGATCGGGCAGGCGTTCACATCGGAAAAGAAGGTGGTTCTTCTTATCGATGAGATCGACAAGGCCGATTCGGATTTTCAGGATGACATGCTCGATGTCCTCGACCAGATGGAATTTGATATCATCGAGACGGACAAGACCATCCCAAGCAAGAATCGACCGGTTTTCATTATCACATCCAATGCGAAAAAAGACCTGTCGGATCCCTTTCTCGGGCGATGCAATTTCCATCATATCGCCTTTCCGGACCCGAAGATGATGCGCAAGATCCTGCGGGTGCATTTTCCCGATACCGACGGGGATCTCCTGGAGAGTACCATTGAGACGTTCTATCAGCTTCGTGAGATTGAATCGATTGAAAAGAAGCCGGCCACCCGGGAGCTAATCAACTGGATACGGGCGCTTAGAGCGGATCCGGATTTCAAGCCGAAAAAATTACTCAAAGGAGAGGTCCCTTTTCTTGGGGTTCTGTTCAAGAAAAGTCAGGATTACGAGCGCGTGTCTACCCATGTTAACCGCCGAAAGCTGTTCTAGGATCTGTTATGTTTATTGATTTCTTCTATACGCTGAAAGATGTGGGCATACCGGTTTCACCCACATCTTTTTTGACCCTGCATAGGGCGTTCAAGCTCGGGCTTGTCAATTCTCTTTCGGAATTCTACACCTCCTCCCGGGCGATTCTGGTGAAAAGTGAGCGTTATTTCGACCTTTACGATCAGGTCTTCGCCTATCAGTTTGAGGGCGCCGAAATGCCGGACCATGAAGCACTTGAGTTCAACGAAATGGTCCGGGCGATGCTGGAAGAATGGCTCAAGGACCCGGAAGCTCTTGCCGATTCTCTCGGTATTGATGAATCGGAGCTTGCCAAGCTCACACCGGAAGAATTGCTTGAATATTTCAAAGAGCGGCTCAACGATCAGGATGAGCGTCATGATGGCGGGAACAAGTGGATCGGGACCGGGGGCACATCTCCAGTCGGCAATTCCGGATACCATCCGGAAGGGCTGCGGGTCGGTGGGGGATCCCAGAATAAATCGGCGATAAAAGTCGCCATGGAAAGACGATACAGAAACTACTCTCTACAGGGGCCATTGACCCAGAGTATGGTTGGTGAGGCGTTGAAACGGCTTCGGAACATGATTCCCACCGGGCCCAAAGATCGAATCAATATCGACGATACGATTTACCGGACCACGAAAAACGGTGGCGAGATTGACATCATCTTTGACCGGGATATCAGAGATCGTCTCAAAGTGATTCTTGCCATCGACAATGGGGGATGGTCCATGGATCCCTATATCCCGGTGGTTCAAACCCTTTTTGACTATGCCCGGTCACAGTTCAAAGAGATAAAGACCTATTTTTTCCACAATACGGTCTATGATACCATCTGGGAAGATCCCACGCGACGGCACAAGCCTCAAAACGTGGTGGAGATGTCACGTTTTGATCCGGAAACGCGTCTGATCTTCATCGGGGATGCGAGCATGGCGCCCTATGAGCTGATGTCTCAGGACGGTTCCATATATGCTGATGAGCGTAGCGGGGTACCGAGTTTCAATCGCCTCGAGTTTCTCACCAAGACATTTCCCCACAATGCATGGTTGAACCCTGTCAGTCGAAGGCAGTGGGAATATACCCAGACCGTTTCCGCCATCGCCCAGCTCATTCCCATGTTCGAGTTCAGCATCGATGGGCTCGACAAAGCAGTGACCCATCTCATGGCCAAGAACTAATGAGACAGAGCCTTCTGGAATAGTATTGTTTCGGCGGTGGTTGGTTTTCGTTGATTGGTTGCGCGGCCGCACCCACCCCTTACCATGCTCAGCTTTCCAACCCCCCTTTGGCATATAGATCGAAAAAGTGATGGGTCGGCCCATGCCCCCGGCCGATGGCCAGGGCGTGCTTGATCGCGCCGGTAACATAGGTCTTTGCGGCGGCCGTCGCATCGAAAAAATCCTTTCCCCGTGCCATATGGGCAGCAATGGCAGAAGAAAACGTGCATCCCGTTCCATGGGTGTTGGATGTGACTATCTTCGGGCTGTTTAATGTTCTGAATTGGCTGCCGTCATATAGAAGATCCGTGGCATGATCACTTTCAAGATCACCGCCTTTGATCACCACATTGCCTGCCCCCATTGCGATGATATCGCGTGCTGCGGTTTTCATGTCATCGGGGGTGGCAATCATTTTTCCTGTCAGCGATCCGGCTTCGTAAACATTGGGCGTCACCACATCAGCCATCGGAAAAAGGTTTCGCACCAGTGCGTCCTTCCCATCGGGTTTCAGCAGGTCATATCCGCTGGTTGAACGCATGACCGGGTCAAGGACCACGGGTGGTAGGGTCACCTTTCCCAGGGCGTCGGCGATGGCTTCAATGAGGGGGATGCCGGGTATCATGCCGATCTTTACCGCATCAATATCCATATCCTCAAAAAGGCGGACGATCTGATCGTGGACAATCTGCGCAGAGATCTCCTGGCTGTCATAGACGCGTTGGGTATTTTGTACGGTAACTGCGGTGATGGCACTGACGCCGTATACGCCATGGGCATGGAAGGTTTTTAAATCGGCCTGAATCCCTGCACCACCGGAGGGATCGGATCCGGCGATGGTTAAGGCGATCTTCATCGGTGTCTTCCTCTATCCTGACGTCTTCCCGTGTTGAAAAGAGGATACATCAGGTGGCAGGTTGGCCAGATGCGTGCCGCTATAGGGCTCGCACCCGCCGACGTGGACAGCACCGGGAAGGTCGCGTTGTATCGCTTCAAAAGATGCCGGGGGGCAGGTAAACAGAAGTTCATAATCGTCACCTCCGGAAAGGATGATGTCGCCCACGGACCGGCTGTACTTTTCACAGAATGCCGTCAGGGAAGGGTCAGAAACAAGAGATGTGAGGTCGAATGCGACCGTCAGATTCGAGGCGACAGCAATATGTCCCGCGTCGCCGGCCAACCCGTCGCTGATATCCGTGGCACAGATCACCCCATTTTTGGCCAGGATCCTGGCTGCATCAAACCGTGCGCTTGGGCGCTTGTACGCTGAAATCAGCGTCTCGAAGGAGTGGTCATCCCGGAAGAGTGCTTCCAGTCCCGCCCTTGCAAGCCCGATGGGTCCGCTACAGTAGATACCGTCTCCCGGCTTAGCCGCGGAGCGCTGGGGGAAAATATCTTTGTGTCCCTGACCGATGGCAAACAAATCGATTGAGAATTGAGATGCAGCAGATATATTCCCCCCGCCCAGTGTACACCCATGCTGTGTAAGTCCCTGATTGATGCCCCGGTAGAGCTCTTCGACACTGTCGTCTGAAAAATCGGCGGGCAGGGAAAGATTGATAAAGATACTCACTGGCGCTGCAAAAGATGCGGCGAGATCGCTCAGTGTGACCTCAACGGCTTTTCGGCCGACCTCCTCCAGGGTTGCCCATTCCAGGCGGAAGTGAACGTTTTCCCGCTGCGTATCGGTAGTGATGACCGGTCTTGTCAAGGAGCCGAGAAGTGCAGCGTCATCTCCCGGACCCACCTTGATCATATCTTCAGTGCCTTGAAGAACCGGTGCGTGGGTCAGCAGTTTTTCGATCAGACCAAACTCGTCATTCCAGGGGGAACGCAACGGGGACCGTGACTCACAGCCGCAGCTCTGGGCAAACCGCATTGCATTTTCTGCGGGCTGATGCGCCCGGGTGATATAACTGATGACTGCCGCCCCGGCGGCGCCCTGCTCGAGGGCCTCTGTTGCCGTTTCGGCTGTCATCCCGCCAATCGCAACGACAGGAAGCGATGCTTTTGATGCCACCGACTCCAGACCGGACATGCCGATGACGCTCTTGGCATCGTCCTTGGTTGTTGTGGCTGAAACCGGACCGGTGCCGATATAGTTGCAGTGGGTCAGGTCCGTTTTCTCGTATTCATCCGGTGTGGAAATCGAGACCCCAATGATGGCTTCAGGCCCCAGCATGCTCCTTGCCGCTGCCGGATCTGCATCGGTCTGGCCCAGATGAACACCGTCTGCAGAGACTGCTTTTGCAAGGATAATATTATCATTGACGATAAAGGGTACACCGTTGAGTCTGCACAGGGCTCTGATGCCAGAGACCTCCTCAAAGGCGCGAGGGGAAAAGGCCTTGTTCCGATACTGAACCATCGTCGCTCCAGCTTCAAGAGCGATCCTCACCTGTTCGGTCAGACCGAGATCCGGTGCGGTGTCATCCGTTATAAAGTAGAAACGCAGAGCCTGCCTAAGCTTTTCTTTCATCATCAGAAGCTCTTCGATCCTTTCCCCTTCGACATTCGATATTCCTTGTTCGATATTCGATATTCATCTCTTCCATTCATTCACGCCCAGGCGTGATTGGATGTTCGATGTTCGACGTTCATCTCTTCATCTTCTACGCGGTCTTCCCCGCCAACAGCACCGCTTCAATAAACGGATCGATATCCCCGTCAAGGACGGCATTGACATTGCCGACATCAAGATCGATGCGGTGGTCCTTTACCATCTGGTAGGGATGCAGCACATAGGACCGGATCTGGCTTCCCCAGGCGATATCGTCCTTGTTGTCATGCATCTCCTGGAACTTCTCGTCCTGTTTCTGTTTTTCGTGCTGGTAGAGTCGGGATTTCAGCACCATCATGGCCATCTCTTTGTTTCTGAACTGGGACTTTTCCTGCTGACACTGGGCCACAATGCCCGAGGGCAGATGGGTGATGCGAACCGCACTGCTGGTTTTGTTCACATGCTGGCCTCCGGCCCCACTGGCACGATATACATCGATCCGAAGATCCTTATCATCAATTTCGATAACGATCTGCTTTTCCAGTTTTGGATATACAAAGACCGATGCGAAAGAGGTATGCCGTTTGCCATTGGCATTGAAGGGCGATATCCGCACGAGGCGGTGCACACCGTTTTCCGTTTTCAGATAACCGTAGGCGTTTTCCCCGTTGGCCGTAAAGGTCACCCCTTTGATCCCTGCTTCATCTCCTGCCTGGAAATCGATTACCTCTGTCTTGAATCCTTTTCTTTCGACCCATCGGCTATACATTCGAAAGAGCATTTCCGCCCAGTCCTGGGCTTCGGTGCCTCCGGCTCCGGCGTTAATGGAGATAATGGCACTATTGCCATCGTCCTCCTCACTGAGCATCAGTTCAAGGGAAAGGCTCTTTATCCTTGAATCGATATCGTTGAGCTGCACAGATGCGTCTTTCGTAGCATCGTCATCGGATTCTTCCATGGCCATATCCAGAAGGATGGCGCATTCTTCCAGATCATCTGAAAGGGCGTTGAAGCGTCCGATAGTATCGGTAAGCTGGGTTTGCTCTTTCAGTATGACAGGGGCCTTTTCCGGGTTGTCCCAGAAGTCCTTCTGGCTGACGATATTTTCTATTTCAGCCAATCTTTTTGCTTTGCCGGGTAGGTCAAAGATACCCTTTCAACGGGTCTAATCTTGTCGCAAGTTCCTTGAGGGCCTGTTTGAGTTCTGCTGTCATGATTTACCTCCTGTTCTTTTCTTGCTTGTTGCTCTTGCCACTGTCTCCCGCAGAAACAGGAGCAGTGTAATCATAAGACATATCTGAGCGAAAACATCGCCCCAGCGGGTATACACGGTCTCTTCATTGATGATCGGCATGGCTTGCGTCAGTACTGCTTCCTGAAAGATGTCCGAAGCGCCGATGATCCGACCGACAGGATCCACAAAGCCGCTTATGCCGGTGTTGGCGGCTCGTATAAGCGATCGCCTGTTTTCTATGGCCCTGAACCGGGCGATGGCAAAATGCTGGTAAGGTGCACTGGTTTTCCCATACCAAGCGTCGTTGGTGATATTCACAATATAGGACGCCTGATTGAGAACCATCGCCGCCGACAGATTCGGAAAGATGATTTCATAGCAGATCTGAACACCTAAGCGGACATCGCCCCATAACAGCGTTTTTCCTTTTTCCCCCGCTGTGAAGTCGCCGACATGGGCAACGATTTTCCCGAGAAAAGGGAGCCATTTCTTGAAAGGGACATATTCACCAAAGGGTACCAGATGGGCCTTGTCATACTTTCCCGTGGTCCTGCCATATCCATCGATCAGGTAGGCGCTGTTGTAGTATGTTACATCTTCCTTCTTCCTCAAGAAAGAGGGACTGCCTATCAGAAAATCTGTGCCGACCCTGCCTATTGCCTTCCTGACCCGTCGTGTGAGTCGCGGATCGTTGCCGTAGTAAAACGGTGTGGCCGTTTCGGGCCACACCACCAGGTCCGGCCGTTCCGGTTTGGCCGACTGGGACAGATCAGCGTAGATTTCGGTCGTCGCGGTCCGGAATTCCAGATCCCATTTCTTGGCCTGATCGATGTTGCCCTGGACGATTGATATCCTTTTAGTAGGTGCCTCGGCGATCTGTCGATCCATGGCATCGATCCGCCAGCGTCCATAGCCCCAAGCCATTCCTGTCAGGAAGGCCAGGCTGATGATCCCCCCACCTACCAGCCATCTATTGACAGCCTTAAACTGCCACTCCCGCCCGACAATGTGCTGGATCGCAAGAAAGCCGACCACATTGGCAAAGACGATAACATAGGAAACGCCATATACCCCGAATATATCCGATATCTGAATCAGATGCAAATTGTTATGCTGGCAATAACCGAGAAGGCACCACGGCAGACCGGTGAAAAGAAAGGACCGGAGGTATTCCACAGATACCCACAGGAGGGGACCGAACACGAGAAGTCTCAGGGGCGTGGTAAGGAATCGGGATGACGCTGCCGAGAATGCGGCAAGATAGAGACCCAGATAGATGGCCAGGAGAAAGAGGACCGGTATACTGACCCATGGGGGAAGGCCACCGTAAGTTTGCATCGTGTATGCGAGCCAGTACATGAGGGAGAGGTAATGGATGCACCCGGTCAATAGCCCGATGCGGAAACTGTCTTTGGCGGATAGATCCCTCATGGCTATAAACAATGGGACGAGGGCAAACCAGGATAGCGACGAAAGGTTGGCAGCCGGAAAGCTGCCGGTCAGCATGAGGCCGCTGGCTATGGCAAGACCCATCTTCCGGACGGTGATCGTTTTCAGCATCTCTTCTTCCTTGGCGACCATGGATCCCGTTCGTCCGTGGGCCCAGCCGGTGGGGGGGATATGGTCGTGATGGTTGCCGCCTTCGTATTGTCCAGGGATTGTTTTGCCGGTCTGCCGGTATGCCTCTCGGGCATGTCTATCGTCCTCTGTCATCGGCCGTGCGTGCATCTTCCCGCAGCGCTCAGTGGCTGTGAAAATCCCATGGAGTTATAGAACAAGAGGCGGGAAATGACAAGAGAGGTATGGAAAGAGATGAGCGCCAATTGAAAAGATGAACGTCAAGCGAAAAGATGAACGTCGAACATCCAACGCCCAATCACGCCATGGCGTGAGTGAATTGAGGGAAAAAGTAAGGAATAGCATCGGAGTTGTACGTTGATATCTTTTTGGATACGACCGGCATCGAATGGTGAATGGAAAAGAGGAAATATCGAATATCGAACAAGGAATTTCGAATTTCGAAGGGGAAAAGACCAGGAACATAAATGACGACCACAGTTCGGCATGTATTTGCTTTTCATTCGATCACACCATGGCGTGATTCGATGTTGGACGTTCATCTCTTGTGCATGTCTCTTGGTTCTCGGCAGTATTGACAACAGATGCCTCTTATGAGAAAAGCCAAACATCAATTGATCGCTACCGTCCTTTTGCTTCGCTTATCCTGCCACCTGGCGGAAGGCAGAGGAAATGATAGGCGATAGCAGATAACGGATATAGGGATCCATGGAAGATCAGTTCATCAAGGAGGGAGAGGGGCAGCAGTCTCCCATCTCTCATGAAGACGCATTGAATGCGTCTCAACGTGAGGCGGTATATTTCAACGACGGGTATCTTCTTGTTATCGCAGGGGCCGGCAGTGGAAAGACCCGGACCCTTACTTACCGGGTTGCTCGATTGGTTGAAGATGGCGTGTCGCCCCGGGCCATTTTGCTCCTGACCTTTACGCGTAAGGCTGCAGCAGAAATGGTTCGACGCGCCGTTGATTTGCTCGATGTCAGGTGTCAACGGGTATCGGGAGGTACGTTTCATTCTCTGGCAAACATGTTGCTTCGCCGGTATGCGTCCAGAATCGGTTTCGATAACGGGTTTGGCATTCTGGATCGCGCTGATGCTGAAAGTCTCGTCGGCATGTTGAGAAAGGAGAATGCTGACGTTTCAAAATTCGATTCTTTCCCCAAGAAAGGGACACTGGTTAGTATCTTCAGCCGGGCGGTCAATAAGGTCATATCTGTTGAAGATGAGATCTACCAGCACTATCCCCATCTTGAGTCTCATATGGAAACAATGCTTGCCATCTGCGAGACGTATAAGCAACGGAAAATCGAACTTCAGTATCTGGATTACGATGACCTTCTCGTCTGGCTCAAAATGCTTCTGGCGGAGCACCCCGATATCCGGGATAAGATTTCTTCATCCTATCGCTATATCATGGTGGATGAATACCAGGACACCAATAAGATACAGGCAGATATCATCCATCGGTTGTCTTTCTGCAACCGCAATGTGATGGCGGTCGGTGATGATTCACAGAGCATTTATGCATTCAGGGGAGCCAATTTCAAGAACATCATGACCTTCCCCGATATTTTCCCCGGGACCCGGATCGTTCGTCTTGAGGAAAACTACCGGAGTGTTCAGCCCATTTTGGATCTCACCAATGATCTGATAGACAAAGCGAAAGAAAAATACACAAAGAATCTATTTACACGGCGTACCGGCGGATCGACCCCCCAGCTTGTTGAGGCAAGGAGTGAAAACGACCAGTCGCGGTTTATCATCGACACGATCATGGAACGCTACCGGGACGGCATACCGTTTCAGGAAATCGCCGTGCTTTTCAGGGCCGGTTTCCATTCCTTCGATCTTGAAATCGAACTGAACCGGGAGGGGATTGGCTTTATCAAGTATGGGGGCTTCAAGTTCATGGAATCTGCTCATATCAAAGATTTTCTCGCCCATCTCCGGGTGCTGTTAAATACCAACGATCGCATCAGCTGGCACAGAATTCTGCTTGTATTGGACAAGGTAGGTCCCCAGACGGCAGATAAGATCTTTCGGACGATTGTAGAAGAGAATGCGGGGACGATGGGCCTTGTCTCTGTAAAACCCAAAGCCGGATGGGCAAAGGGCTTTGAGCGGC
>JAZFSW010000200.1:0-2726 GCA_036446375.1 Desulfobacterales bacterium
CATATGGCCACACCGGTATTTGATGGTGCCAAAGAGGATGAAATTAAAGCCCTGCTGGAAGAGGCGGGCCTTTCGATTTCCGGCCAGACCACCTTGTACGACGGGCGAACCGGTGAAGCATTCAAGGAAAAGATAACCGTCGGTGCGATGTATGTGATGAAACTCCACCATCTGGTTGATGACAAGATCCATGCCCGATCCATCGGCCCCTATTCACTGGTAACCCAGCAACCCCTTGGCGGCAAGGCTCAGTTCGGTGGCCAGCGCCTCGGGGAAATGGAAGTCTGGGCAATGGAAGCCTATGGAGCTGCCTATGCGCTGCAAGAGTTTCTAACGGTAAAATCCGATGATATGGCCGGTAGAACCCGAATGTATGAAAAGATCGTCAAGGGCCAGACATCGCTCGAGCCGGGTTTGCCGGAGTCTTTCAAGGTATTGACCAAAGAGTTGATGAGCCTGGGGTTGGATATAGGACTATTGGAAGAGAAACAGTAGCCGGCACGAAAAGGTCTTTCAGGTAACCGCTTAACCCACACAAGGGGAAATTATGGAAACATTGTACGATTTTTTTGCAAAACCGGCAAATCCGGAACGGTATTCCTCTGTACAAATCTCGTTGTCTTCTCCAGAACAGATTCTGAAGTGGTCACATGGCGAAATTAAAAAACCGGAGACCATCAATTATAGAACGTTTAAGCCGGAACGGGACGGCCTTTTCTGCGCGAAAATCTTCGGTCCCACAAAGGACTATGAGTGCAACTGCGGCAAATACAAACGCATGAAGCACAGAGGGGTGATTTGCGAAAAATGCGGTGTGGAAGTCATTCAATCCAAGGTGCGAAGGGAACGCATGGCCCATATCAAGCTCGCATCCCCATGCGCCCATATATGGTTTCTGAAGAGTCTACCCAGCAAGATTGGAAACATGTTGGATATCACCCTCAAGAACCTTGAAAAAGTTATATATTTTGACAGTTATATTGTAACCGATCCGATGGACACCACCTTGAAGAAATGCCAGCTGCTGTCCGAAGAAAAATACCGAGAAGCGGTTGAAACATTTGGGGGGAAATTTGAGGCCGGTATCGGGGCCGAAGCCGTCAAGGTCCTTCTGGGTGACACCGATCTGGAAGAGACCTATGCACTGCTGAAAGAAGACATTCGCGCGACCAATTCAAGCGCTAAACGGATAAAACTCTCCAAGCGACTGAAAATTATCGATGCCTTCAGGCGGTCCGGTATTGATCCCACATGGATGATTCTTGATGTGATCCCCGTCCTCCCACCGGATTTGCGTCCCCTGGTTCCCCTTGAAGGGGGACGATTTGCCACATCCGACCTCAATGATCTTTACCGACGGGTTATCAATCGCAACAACCGCTTAAAGCGCCTTATGGATCTGAACGCGCCGGACATCATCGTTCGCAATGAAAAACGAATGCTACAGGAATCCATCGACGTTCTGTTTGACAATGGCCGCCATGGCAGAGTCATCACCGGCACCAACAAACGTCCCCTGAAATCCCTGAGTGACACCTTGAAGGGGAAACAGGGTCGCTTTCGCCAGAATCTTCTGGGAAAACGCGTGGACTATTCCGGTCGTACGGTCATTACCGTGGGACCGGAGCTCAGGTTGCATCAATGCGGTCTACCCAAGAAGATTGCGCTCGAACTGTTTAAGCCCTTCGTTTACTACCGGCTGGAACTCAAAGGGCTGGTCTCAACGGTCAAGAGCGCGAAGAAGATGGTGGAGAAAGAAACCCCGGAAGTCTGGGATACCCTCGATGAGGTGGTAAAGGAATATCCGATTCTCCTGAATCGGGCTCCTACCCTCCATCGTCTGGGGATCCAGGCCTTTGAGCCCATCCTCATTGAAGGAAAGGCACTCCAGCTCCATCCATTGGTATGCAGGGCGTTTAATGCGGATTTCGATGGCGATCAGATGGCAATTCATGTTCCTCTTTCCGTAGAGGCACAGACGGAAGCCCGGGTGCTGATGCTTTCGAGCAACAACATCCTGTCTCCTGCCGATGGCAGTCCTGTAATCGTTCCCAGCCAGGATATTGTTCTGGGGATCTATTACATGACGCGGGAGGATGAATCGGCTTCGGAGGACATTAAGCGCTTTTCCAATCCTGAAGAAGTCCGATCCTTGTATGATTCCGGGTCGACAAATCTGCATACGAAAATCATCGTTCGAATCGGGGGCGATAGGGTGGAGACCACCGTGGGACGGATCTTGCTGTGGGAGATTATCCCGCAGGACAACCTCCTGACATTTCGCCACATCATGGTTTCAGAAAGAGACGCGGCCGAATCGATACAGACAGAGCTGAAAGACGGCAAGCCCTTTAACGAAATGGTTCGCGAATTTTCTCAGAACGCAGACAGTCAAGACGATGGGTCCATCGGTCGCTTCAGCAAAGAAGAGTTCATTTCGACGTTCGGGATAGAAAAGACAGATGCTGATGTGATCTTTGGTATGGGCAAAGGGGAGCGCACCGATATCGTAGCCACCGACGACGGTCATCATATTTTCCAGATCGCCGATAAACACCCCGAGACTCCCTTCGACATTGTCAATCATGTAATGAACAAACAGAAGCTTCATGATCTGATGGATTATGTCTACCGAAATCTAGGCCCCAAGGCCACCGTTATTCTTTCGGATCGGTTAAAAGATATCGGCTATAAATATTCCACGGAAGGCGGATTGTCGATCTCTA
>JAZFSW010000201.1:0-10376 GCA_036446375.1 Desulfobacterales bacterium
GACAAGCCTTTTGTCGTGGGACAAAAGCTGTTGAACACGAACGCTCAAATACGACCAACCATTTTGAGGAGGATTTTATGGTCACGATTGACCCTCAGAAGCTTCATGACATTGATCCGGATGTCAGAGGGATCGTTGCCACGGGCTATTCCAATGATCCGGTTGTAACCCACTGCGGGGAATATGGTTTCAAAGGTGCGCTGACAAAGCCATATACCACATATGAACTGAGCCAGGTCCTGTCTGATGTCCTTTCCGGGGAATGAAGATGTCCCGGACAGGTGTTTGGTTTGCGGCTAGAACTTGATGCGCGCACCGGTTAGGATGGCGTTTATATCATCAAAGCGTGATCCCGGACGATCCAGGCTGTGAAACCGATAACCGATATAGAGGTCGGTAGCCAGGCTATTGAGATTCTGTAGAGCCACAATGCCAATGGTATCGGCTTGGTCATCATTTTGTGCGATGTCATTGAATCTACCGTAATCAATGGCAAATGAGGTCTTTCCTGCAGAAAAAAAATCCGCCCTATATCCGAGTTTGAAATAGTAGAAAGCCGGTTCTTTACGGGCCGATACGATCATGTCCCGATATCCGGCGGCTATCGTGGCATTGAGGCCGCTATTGAGCAATACGGAAATGGACCCGTTGTACTGGTTGCTTATCGTGGCTGAAGCATCCAAATTCTCATAGGCAATGGCGCCGGAAAGCTTGAATCCGGGAAATGTTTTTTTATAGCGCAGGGCCAAATCCTGTTGTTTTCGTTCCGTTACAGACCCGGATAGGGTGAATCCGCCAAATGTGGGTGTATCATACCGAAGCCTGTCCCTGCGACTGAGGCCATCCATGTTATTGACCACTGCACCGATCTTCAAGCCGGATAGCGCATCTGTGGTTCTATCGAAGAACTTAATCCCACCGGCAAAATCTCCTTGATCGGACTTTGATATCACCTTGGTACCTGACAGATCGACTTCTGAGGTGCCGTCAGAGGCCGTACTCCCCTGGCCGATAGACAATTTCCCCATCTTCTCGGATTTCAAGAAAAGGTCAAGGTGCCGCTCCGTGAAATTGTTGGGACCCACCCCGCTCTGGTTATCCTGACTGACTTTGGACGATGAATTTGACTCGAATTGGACCTCTATCTTTGTACCCACAGAGATGTCGCTGTTCATCTTTGCGGAGCCGACGATACCGATCCGGGTCGAAGAGTGGTCATTGTCAACCGGAATAAGTTCATCGGTGTTCCCATCGTTGACATACAAAACGCCCCTGTTCACTTGAGCATAAATCGTTGACCTGATCTTATCGCCCCCGGCGCGGATGGAATTTTCCGGTGCGTCTTTTGCCTTCTGGGGTGCCGGTGTTTCTGTGGCCTTTTCGGCTGTCATGGCTTCGACCTGATTCATCAAGGTCTCTATCTGTTGTTGCTGAAGGTTGAGCTGTTCCTGTTGCTTCTCAATCATGGCTTTCAGTTCCATGATAACCGCATCATTGCTGTCATCGGCAAAGCCATTTGCAGCAGAGCCGGAAACGGCAACCACGAGAATACCGACAATCAGCGTCTTAAGTGTCATAATGCTGTCCCGTTTCATTGATCTATCGCAGGCCTGCGTTTCGCAGGGCAGCCATGTTTTGCTCTATTCGCGCTTGATCTCTATTGGGATGTCTTTCTCCCCAGACTTCTACGGAGAAGTTCGGTGAGAGTTTCAGGATTTCTTTTGCTTCCGCCTGTGCCTTCTCTCCGCGATCCAATTCAGCACATACAATTGCCAGGCTTAAACGGGCATTGAAGGCGTCAAAATGAGAGGGGTTGTGGTCAAATACGCTCCTGTGGGTCGCCTCTGCTTCAGCATGCCGGCCAGACAGGCCATAGGCATCGCCCAGCGTGGGTAGATACCATGCGGGAATGGCAGGATTGCGCTGCATTGCCTTTCCCATCATTTCGATGGCTTCATCTGATCGTCCTATACTATTGAAAATAACAGCCAGCAGCGCGTAGCTGTCCGCATTCTCGGGAGCCAATGCAGCCACTTTCTCTGCTTCTGAAAGAGCCCTCTCATACAGCTTCTTATATAAGCAAATCAAACTCAACTCAGAATGTCCACCGGAAGAGGTATCGTCTGTAGATACATGCTTTTCTGCCATCTCCAATGCCCAATCGAGAGCCGAGGAGCCCCGGTTCTGCTTTGCTGACCAGGCCATCCGGTAATTGGTTGCCAGTTCCAGATAGGCCACTATCCAATCGGGGTTCCGGGAAAGTGCCCCTTCCAGCGTTTCAATGGCTTCCTCATAGCTGCCGATCATGCGATAGGCTTTGCCCAGTATAATGGCATGCGTGGCGGGACTATGAGGGTCAAGGGCCATTGCTTTTCTGACAGACCGGATGGCTTCCTCCGGCCTTCCCAGAATTAGGAGGATATTTGCCATGTCCGAGTAAATGCCGGCATCATTGGGCGCGATGGAAATGGCCCTTTCAATGCCTGCGATGGCCCGATCCTTCTGATTCCGGATGGCATAGATGTAGGCCAGCAAATCATGAGCACCCGAGCTGTAGGTATTCAATGAAAGGACCCTCTGAGCAGACGCATATGCTTGATCCAGGGCATCTTGAGGGTTGGGGCTCCACCCTTCCAGATAATCTTGAAGGTGTGTAAATCCCAGTAATTCATAGGCCTTAGCGAAGTTGGAATCCAGACCTGTAGCGCTTTCGCAACATTCCCGTGCCCGGGTATTGGCATGCTTCTCGTGTTGATGAAACAGCGCCAGTGCACGCCACAGAGCGTCTGTGGCCGTCAGATTCTCAGAGGAGAGTCTCCTTATTCGCGATAGCTCTGCCGTGGTATAATCTGCGTTCAGCGCAGAGGCGATCTGCCGTGCAATTTTCCCCAGCACTTTCAGGATATCTTTGAACTCCCGGTCATGTGTTTCAGACCACAGATAGCCACCGGTCATGGTATCCACCAACTGGGCAGTTATCTTCACCTGGCCATCTGCTTTCCCGATACTGCCCTCTAATACGTGCCGGACCCCCAGCTCCTGACCCACCTGCTGGATATTTACCGGTTTATCTTTGTAATGGAAGGTCGCGTTTCGGGCCATTACGGTAAGCCTTGCGTTCATGGACAGCCGTGTAATGATCTCCTCTGTTATCGCATCGCAGAAATATTCCTGATCCGCATCATCGCTCATATTGCCAAACGGCAAGACAGCAATTGAAGATTTCTCAGGGAGAGAAGGCGCGCTGCTTCCCGTATCGATAGTGGTGCCATGGGCCATGAGAAGGCGGTATGTCCGTACCGGATCGGCGATGTTCTTGAGGACTTGCTCTCCCAGATCCACATATCTGAGACCCAATCGGTTCTTGACCTGGTCATACACCATCCCGGATATACAGATGCCTCCCGGCTCTGCCAAGCTTTCGATCCTGGCAGCGATGTTGACACTATCACCATATATCCGGCCCTCTTCTTCAACCACATCACCGATATTGATACCGATACGCCACTGCATCATGAATGCTGACGGCACTTCGGCATTGCGTTGCGAAACATCCCTCTGGATTTCCACCGCACAATTCACCGCATTCGATACGCTGTCAAACGCAGCCAATAGACTGTCACCGGGTGTATCGACCACCCGCCCACCGTATCGTTGAACGAAGCCCGATATGGCTTCCCGGTGAACGGTCAGGGTCTGGATGGTGTCAACCTGATCCTGGCTCATCAGGCGGCTGTAATCCTTTACATCTGCATTGAGAATTGCCCTGAGTTTTTGTGTGATGTCTTCTGTGGGCATTGAATCATCCCTTTGGGGCGGTACGGCTAGAATAAGACGTGATGACGAGACGAATGAGATCGGATGTTGGTACTGTTCTTCGCCGCTATTGTTGGTGAAGAGGGTTCAAGGATTCAAGGGTCCAAGGGATCAAGGGAAGGAATGGCTGCGATAGCGCCATTGCTTTCAGAGGGTGGCTTGGATTCTTGAACCCTCAGTGTTGGGCGCATGGCATCAATCTGCTGCCAGGGCCGAAGACGTCTCCTTGAGTTGCTCTATTATAGGTATGTTCTGCGGGCACTTGGGTTCGCATTCGCCGCATTGGACACAGGCCTCCGCCCAGGCCTCTATCGTGGTATCGTCCTTCTTTTTGGTACCCAGACGCTTATACCAGGATCGGGCGAGCCCTTCCAGGCCCCAGACCCTGTGATAGTTCATGGCACTGAAGTTTGAGGATATATCAACGCCATTGGGGCAGGGCATGCAGTAGCCGCATCCCGTACAGTAAAGGCCCGATAGGCTCTTGGTTTCTTCCAGTGCATCAAGGACCATCTGTCTTTCCGCTTCAGTCAAAGGCGCTTCCCGGCTTGCGGCCGCCACATTTTCATCGATCATATCCAGGCTGTTCATGCCGGATAGTGCGATGGTAACATTGGGATTGGAAAGCACAAAACGCAGCGCAACTTCCGGCGTGCTCTGGGACCCTTTCACCATATTCTGTATCTGATCCGAAGGCGGCACCAACCTGCCGCCCCCCACGGGACCCATGATAACCACACCCATTCCTTTTTCGTGAGCATGAGCGATGGCTTTTTCGTGATTCCTGTCCAGCAGGTTATACTGACAGAGCAGACCATCGAACTCGCCGGTATCGATCAGTTTCATCATGCCTTCCGGCGTATCGTGGCAGGAAAAGCACATATGGCGGATAAGCCCTTCTTCTTTCACCTTTCTGAACTGCTCCATGGGCCCGTCCTTTCCCAGCATGCCCTGATACTGATCCCACGATAGCCCATGGCTGTGGTAATAATCGATATAGTCCACGTCGATCCGCTCCAGGGATGTGTCCAGGGCCTTTCGCCATTCATTCCCGGATTTGCCTTTATAGCCGTTTTTGGTGGAGACGAAGATTTTGTCACGCAGACCCTTTATACCCTTTCCAAAGGCGATCTGGCTTTCACTGTTGCCATACCCTTCAGCACTATCCAGGTAAGTGACCCCCAGTTCTATCGCTCGTTTTATCAATGCAACGGATACCTCCATATCCACATGATCTTCTACCATCGGCAGGCGCATTAAACCAAAACCCAAACGTGAAACGTGATCGCCAGTCCTTCCATATGTCGTATTCTGCAATGATCCACTCCTCTTTCAGTTGTTTAATTCTGATGACCTCGCAACGGTGCCACCTGCTGTGCCGTAGCGTTTGTCCGTCCGGATTCCGCCCCTAATCCTGCCATTCAGCGGCTACAAACCTGTCAAAGTCAAGATCGTAGGTATTCAGCGGCGATTTTCGAACCGCACGATCCAGTGCCTCGGCATCTTTTCCGACAAGGATCCGCCAATGATTCTCCCTGACCCCATGCAGGATAATGTCTGCTGCCTGGGCCGGTGTCAGTCCCCCATCCCGGAAAGAGTCCTGCTGCTGCTGCATGGCAGCTCTAACCTGATCATTATCCATCTCCGGAGGTTCGGTCCCCATCCGCTTCCAGCGATCCCGGACCATATCCACCTGCTCATCGGACATGTCTTTCGGTTGGGTATGGCCGAGTACTTTCCCGGTGTTGGTGGCGATCTCTGATCCCACGTGACCGGGCATAACGATGGATGCTTTCAGATGGGGGGCATTGAATCTGAAATCGTTAATCAGCGCTTCGGTGAATCCCTTGACGGCAAACTTGGCGGCACTGTAGGCCGTGTGGGGTATGTTTCCCCCGAGTGAGGCCCTGAATCCGTTGACACTGCTGGTGTTGATGATGTGGCCTTCGGTGCTTTCAAGCAACATGGGCAGAAAAGCTCTGGTGAAATAATAAACGCCGTTCCAGCAGATGTTGAACGTTCGCTCCCATTCCTCCCGGGTGCTCCCAACGAAACTGCCGCCGCCACCGATCCCTGCATTATTGAACAACAGATTGATGTGGCTCGTGTGGTGTTGGTTCTTGACCGCATCCCGGAGCTTCAGTACTTGCTCCTCATCCGCCACATCACAGCTGTGGGCGGTCACCAGGACACCCTCGGGTGCTTCAGCTTTGCAGAGTGCCAGCGTTTCAGCCAGGTTCTCTTCAATGATATCGCAGGTGGCCACATGGCATCCCTCAGCGACGAGTTTCCTTGCCAGTTCTCTTCCCATTCCCGTGCCGCCACCTGTAACGACTGCGATTTTTCCACCAAAGTCTTTCATTGTTCACCTCTCTATGCCGTCTAGAACCCAAAGAAAAAACAAGCGCCCCCTGCCATATTTCTCACTAAGTACCCATAGCCATCACCCCTTGGGGTCGGTGGACGACCACCCGGATACCCGTTGTCCCCGGGGGTGAAGCTGAACATGCGGTCCTGGCTGTTGAACCGGCATCCCTCGATCTCTGCATGGTTTCCACTGCGTGGATATCTCATGCTTACCCGCATTGAACGGGCATGTCAAGGCAGGGGCCATGATCTGTTTTCCAGGTGAAAACTTTTTTTCTACTGCGATATCTCAGAAAGATCCCTGTAATCATTGCAGTATCCATCCGATGACCTGGGGCTGTCCACATCGTCGCCAATATTCTCATTGACACGAGGATAATTGCATATTAAATCTGTCATCTCGTACGCAATTGCTCACCTTGTCCGGTCTAATCTCATTACCAGATCCGGCTGGCAAATCGATCGTATTTAGAGCGCTGAACAAGATCCTCGAAACCTATGATACCCCGCCCTGATGGGCTTGGGGGACTGCCGGAAACCACCTATGGGAAAAATCTATTACAATGATATTGACACGGGACGCAGGTGCTCAGACTCGGATCGCAGGGCACGCCGGAAGCCTGGCCACGGCGGAATTGAAAACCGGATTTGTGCTGACAGAAGAAAAGGAGCGCGGAAAAGAGAGCATGCACGGTGCCAACCCAAAGACCTTGCTTTTGTCAGGCTCCGGTCGGATTCTTATTCAGATGTTGCTCAGATGATGGACATCAGCAGGGCAGGCCTCTGCTTCCAATGTTTTGCCGATAGTGATAGGCCAGGAGACTATTCGACGCTGGACATATTTGCCAGCCAAAGTGATCTCACGATACGTTCCGTTTCGTTCAGGACCGTCTCAACTGCGGTGAAAAATGGGTCTGCATTCAGCACGGCTATCATGAAGAGGTGCGGTGTCCGGTTTGAAAGTCTGTCTTCGGAGCAGATGGAAGGGCTGGATCATTATCTTCTCAATCACACATCCGGACAAGCCTGACACCAAGTATCTGGACCTACCTCTGCACCACTCATCCCCCTCTCCCCGCTTCGCCAAGGATTCGCAGGACAGGTCGCTCGAGACGCAGGGCGCACAGATAATCAATTGGTGCTAGACAAGGCGTCATTTCGAAACGAGAATTGATTGGTTTATTGTTTTTCTCTGCGTACTCGGCGCCTTTGCGGTGAAAAGTCAATATTCCCGGCACAGATCGGGATGACTCAAAAGTTATCCGCACAAAACGGTCGATACAGCGTGCGCATGGTCTTGTCCCAGGTTGGCAGCGCATCAGGGTCAAGCGCGTCAAGGCGCTTCATGCGGGAAGCTTCGGTGGCGCTCAATTGACCAAATACCAGCATCGCCAGCGTGCTGATGGGCATCCTCAATTGAGGCTCCTCGTCGGTATGACTGATACGAGACGCTGCAGCAGACGTTTCCAGTTTCCAGCGCCCGTTGTTCCACGGGCACAATTCATCGGTGACATCAAAGGTAAGGGTGGCCTCTTCCGGGTAAGGCCGTTTGGGCAACGCCTGCTCCAGGTCAACAATCCGCCCCAGCAGCCCATCGGCCGAAGTGGTATTGAGTTTACGCGGCTCAAGGATCATATGGGGTAGGGGGTCATCCGGCGGTACTCTGTTCCAAACGATATTGTCTGCCAGATCAAAGTTGGCATAGTAGTTCCATATGGCCCGATAGGCAGAGGGGGAAAGCCAGATCGCGTCCCGAACCACAAGGGTCTTTTTCGACATCGCCCCGTTTGTTGTCTCCTCCATGGTATATACGGTATAGCCGAGAGGTACCCCGTCTTCCTCGTAAACAACCTTTCCCAGCGGACCTTTGGCCGGAGGGTCTTCCAATACCCCCGCCTTCCACATGGCCCGGCCACGGTGAGAATATCCCATTCTGTTGACTCGGAAACGCCGGTAAAGGTCCACCAGCATACCGAACGATTTGTCGTCATCTCCCAACTCACGAAACGTTCCCGGCGTTTCAATTGGAAGCGTAAATTGCAGGAAACGAGGCTCTATGTTGTATGTGTTTCGTGAGGAGACGATGCCATAGCCATAGCGCTGATAGATCGCCGCCATGCTTGCGTAAAGAATCGCGATGGACTGCTCGCCGCGTTCATGGAGCTTTTCGAAGAACCCGGTCATTATTTTGCGAAGATAACCACGGCGCCGGTAAATGGGCAATGTACCCACCAGCGTAACGCCGGCAACAGGGATGCCCTCACCATTGAAGCGCATCGTCAACGGCCACGCACCAAAAGACGTGGCCAGTTTTCCATCTTCAAAAGCGCAGAACGTCCAGTCCGGATTGACCTCCAGCTCTTTTCCCGGGGTCAACGAAAGGGCGGTGCTGGCAACGCGATAGAACTCATCCATCTCTTCCGGCAAAGCGGGTCTTATCTCAACTCCCATAGTGTCTTCCTTCCTTTATCAGTGTAGTTTGATCCATTGGATGATTGATCTCCCGGAAATGGTGGGTCCTGTATGGAACTGCATTTGAGTGTTCAGGTGTCAGGTTTCAGGTGTCAGGCCAGCCTCCGGCTGGTTAGGCCCGTAGAGCTCTTTCCTGACACCTATCTCAATCCAAAGCGAAAAACCAGCCAGACACGGTGCTCAAATGCCAAAGGTATAGGGCGATTGGCTTCTTGCGTCAATAGGAATGTCTGGGGAATGCGTGGCATCTGCAGGTGGGTGCCTTATGTGACCTAAATATACCTCAATGTGGTTATTACGCTTCGAATAGTGAGCGGAATCCATGATTTAGGGCTCCTCAACGCGCAATATTCAATTGCGTCGTCTGCGGTTGTGGGTTATAGGATATCTGTGGCAGAGTCCATCTGACTGCCAAGATATACACACACGGTTGAGGGGGTCCACATGAATATCATCCTGCTTGTTTCAGACACATTCCGCTATGACAATTTCTTTGAGCGCGCGACGATGCCCGTGCGGACGCCGCATCTTGATGCGTTTTCCCAAAGGGCTATCTCCATGGAACAGTTCTATGCCGGTAGTTTCCCAACCATCCCGCATCGGACAGACATGACCTCCGGCCGTTACGGCTGGCCGTGGTACCCGTGGCAGCCATTGAGTCGCAGTACCCGAAACGTCATGCCCCGCATCCTCGGACAGAGCGGTTACGTGTCACAACTGATCTGCGATTGTCCCCACCTGTTTAACGCCAGATTTCAGCATGGATTTACCGCTGCAGAAGCGCTGCGCGGGCAGGAGGGCGACCTGTATCGTCTTCGCATGAATCATCCGATCGACACGGTTATGCCCCCGGAAAAGACACGCACCGGGAAACACCTGCAGGGACACAATCTGGTTGATATCCATCGCTGGCTGAACCGGGATTGGAAGGGGGAAGAAGACTGCTTCCCGCCGCGTACCGCACGTGCCGCCGTGGAATGGCTCGAAGAAAACTATCTGTATGAGCACTTCTTTCTCTGGGTTGATTTCTTCGACCCCCATGAGCCCTGGGATCCCCCCGAATACATGGTCCGGAAATATGATCCTGACACTACCGGTGTGCCGATGCTTCACCCGAACTACGGAAAAGCGGACGACTATACACCGGCAGAACTGCGCAACCTGCGGGCCCATTACTGTGCCGAGGCGGAACTGGTCGATCGCTGGGTGGGGCGCGTTCTCGAAAAGATCGACGATCTGGCGCTCTGGGACAACTCGATTGTCGTATTCACGAGCGATCACGGCACCAGCCTGGGCGAGCACAACCAGACAGGAAAAACAAATATCAACGATCACGACGACCGGATCTGGCCGATCTACCCGGAGGTGGCCCATATCCCATTTCTGATTTCAGCACCCGGTCTGTCGGGTGGTCGCAATGTGAAGGGGTTTGCTCAGCCCGTTGACATTCTGCCCACCCTACTGGATCTTGCCGGCGTGGATCCGGAGACGCCGGAACCTTTCCACGGCCATTCGTTTGCCTCTGCATTGCGCGGAGAGTCCCCGGATACCGGTATCGACTGTGCGGTTACCGGCAACTTCCTGCGCCTGACCGAAGATGGCAGGATTCCTCCCAAGGCGACAACGCCTGTTATTTACACGGCCGATTGGGCTTATGCCCCGATTGGGCCCGAACGGCAGCGCCAGCTTTTCGATCTGAAAGCCGATCCATACGCCGAGAC
>JAZFSW010000202.1:0-2370 GCA_036446375.1 Desulfobacterales bacterium
CAGATCGCCTTGAAATAGGCCGGATCCATAGCCTGGCAGTCGTAAAGGACCGTATTGATTCCGCAGCGTTTCCAGTTTTCCATCTCTGCAAGGTTCTCCGGCGGGTATACGTATGAGCAGATCGGTACGTCAGAGAGCGTATCGTCGTCAAGATACGTGCGAAACCGTGTCATGATCGCCTCAAACAGATCGGTCGTCCATTGGTCCCGTTGTTCCGGTGGCGTCGCCCCCCCAACCATCAGAACCATACCGCGCCAGCCGCTCTGAATGGCAATCGCCGTAGCCTCGATCGGACGTTCCGTTGCCGATAGTATCTCGTTGAGGGACGGGCGGGGTCCGGTGGGCGCCTGTTCGGTCATTTTATTCATTACACAGAACTTGCAGCCCTTACCCGATTCGGCTGGGAAACAGCCGTGGCTAATGCTGATGTCAGACCAGAGCGACGTGCCCATAAAGGCACTGTCTACGGTTGTGCCGTCGCTCATCACCGTATCGCGCCAGGGGGCACGCGATTCAAGCTTGCCCGTAGCCAGGACTTCTCCCGCCTCGGAAATGGTCACATCGTCACCCTCCATGACGAAATCGATGCGAGAGCCTGAATACGGCAGTGTTCTGGCACGCAGTCCGGAACCGTCAAGAATGACAACGGGATGAGCGGTCGACTCCTCATCCACAAGCGGGTCCCATACCGGCGCTCCCTTCACCTGGCACCGTACACCTTCGGCCATAAGCCGTATCCCGAGAAAGCGATCCTCTCTTGCCGTGTTGACCTTCTTGTCCATGATATTCCTCCCTTTCTTCTCTCCGTTCATGTGAAAAGCGTTATCATGATAGATATGGCCGGGAAAAGCTGTCTCCGGAAGATCCATGTTCGTTGCGGGTTGCCGTGGCCCTGCCCGCGCCTGTAGGCCAAAGCGGATAGGGACCATGGTGTCCGTATTGAAGTTTTACGGCCTGCCCCCTATGTTTGTTCCAGAAGGGGTGCGAAGGCCGCGAGCAGGTCGTCATCCAGCACACCCATCCTTTTTGCCGCCCGTCCGGATGCCAGGGCAAATGTGCCGGCTGCCCTGGCACAGAGCGTTTCTTTTTCATCGTAGAGAAAGCTCTCCATCAGGGCTTCGTTCTTCGTCCTTTTTTCCTGCACCCGCCCTATGGCTCTCAGGGGCGTGCCGATCTTTACGGACTTCAGGAAATCAACGGTTATCGATTGGGTCAAAGAGATCTTCTTTAGCAGATAGATAACACCCCAGCCCATGATTTCATCGAGGATCGTCGAAATGACACCCCCGTGGACCATATCTCCCCATCCACAGAGATGATCGGGAACGGTCACATCTGAAAAGACCGATTCCTCATCGGTAAATACTGCCATTTGCAGACCCGAAGCATTCATCGGGCTGCAGGCAAAACACCGGTGGTTGCCTTCATTCGGTACCGGTTTGAAACGATCTTCCTGCATGTAAATCCTTTCCTGGTTTGTGGGCATAGGGGTCAGGACTCCATGCCCGACTATGCGCGTTCCAGGGGCATTCTTCGAGCCTTCTTCCTGCACGGTCAATTGCCTGGCACGGCCCGGACCCGCAATGCGGAGCGAAGCGCTGGTATGGCGGCATCAATTCAAACTGATGGTACGGAAAGTTATAATATTATGATGGTTCCGCATTCCGAGCGAAGGTTTCGGGTATTCCGGTGTCTTGCGTAGAACGAGGGTTAGAATGAGCCAAATGGCAACACAGCAATTGCCATCTTTTCCCTTTCTGAAAAAGCAGCCGCAGCTTCCAAGGCATCCTCTCGGCCCGCATAGTCTCCAATACGAACCGTATTCCAGACTTTTCCGGTTCTATCCGATATCTGAACCAAACGGGCCTTATATCCCATTTCTATCAGTATCGCCTTGCGGCTTTCTGCAAATTGTTTGGATGAAAAAGCACCCACCTGGAGAGAATAAGCCATCTCTTGTGGCGTATCGGGGACATTTCTCACTTCAGTATGGGTTGCTTTATGCTTTTCGTTCTCTTCCCTTGACTCATTTAGCTGCCGGTTCAAGGCCTTGTTTTGACCTATCAACGCTGATATTCTGCGCTCACTTTTATCCGTAATCTTCTCATTTTCTGCCATCAAGGCATCTATCTGTCCGCGCAAATTTGTGTTCTCAGCTTTATACTTATCCACCTCATTCCATACTTCGTGCTTAGGGATTCTGATTCTTCGTATTTCTTCTTCTGTGCTGCCATCTATTCTTTCAACGATCTCAAGAACCGCACAGCCCTGGAAGATGATGCAGAGATTCAAAATCAGAATAAGCAGCAGAGCTCTGGACATTTTGCCCCCTTCTTTAGAAATGCCAAATGACAATGAGTGATTTGAATT
>JAZFSW010000203.1:0-4722 GCA_036446375.1 Desulfobacterales bacterium
GGGCATCTGAAATCATGCAACCAGCACTACGGCGATACAAATTAATACCGGTTTGAAGATTCGTCAATTGAAAAATAACGATTGAGAGGTGCAGGTACGACACACCGGCCATCGAAATCGCTATATTGAGCTCCCCGCAGCCTGTCGTGTATATCATCGTCAAACGAGAAGCGGCATTGAAAACGGGGACATATCTCTCTAACGATACGATTTTTTGTGGAGAATGCCGCTATGAAATCCTGGGGTTTTCGGGGACTGTCTGTCATTGCTTTCCTGCTCTTTTCAACGGGAGCTCCGGCTGAAACCCGTTATATCAAGACCATCGTGAAGATAACCCTTCGAACAGGTCCCGGGCTGGATCACAAGATCATATCCATGATCTCATCCGGAAAGAGCGTTGAGGTTCTGGAGACAGAAAGCGGGTGGGCAAGAGTCCAGACCGAGAAAGGACAGATCGGCTGGATAATGACGAGCCTGATTTCTGCTGAAAAACCGCCTGTGCCTATGTCAGAAACACCAAATGCCGGAGATGAAGCCCTTTTGGAGCAGCAAGCATCTCTGTATGAGGAAATCAACGCGCTCAAGGCGGAAAATAAGAGCCTGGCATCGAAACTCGCCGTCAGTCGTTCGGCGCTTACGGAGAATCGCAAGGCATTGGATGCATCAAGGAAATCCTCCCAAACGGCCCGGGATACCTCCGGAGAAATCCAGAAATTGAAATCAGATCTTGGGAAAGCAAACGCGGCACTTAAAAAGCTGGAAGAAAAGCTCCGGCATCCGAAGAGCCAGATCATCGGATCCAATACGCAGCCGGGCATCTATTGGTTTCTCAGCGGTGGCGGTGTTCTCATCCTGGGTTTTCTGATGGGTTACAGTAGGAAACGCCAGCGCCGCAGCTCATTGTTGATGTAGGCGCGATTGAAGATATGGAAACCAAAACAGATTTCTTAGTGATTGGCAGCGGCATCGCCGGTCTGACCTTTGCACTGAAAGTAGCAGCCTTCGGCAGCGTTGCCCTTGTTACGAAAAAAAATATCATGGACAGCAACACCGCCCAGGCGCAGGGGGGTATTGCATCTGTTTTTGACAAACTCGATTCTTTTGATCTTCACATCAAAGATACCCTCGACGCCGGTGACGGTCTGTGCAACCGCGAGGTTGTGGAGATGGTGGTAAGAAATGGACCTGAAAGGATCCTTGAGCTGATAGATCTCGGGGTAAATTTCAATATCCGGGAAGACGAAGATGCCGAGGAAACCACCGCATCACAACACAAACCAGTGCAGTTCGACCTGGGACGTGAAGGGGGGCATTCACAGAAACGCATCGTTCATGCCCAGGACATGACAGGACTTGAGCTGGAAACCGTCCTGGTGAATCACGTCAAGAATCACGACCGCATTACCCTCTACGAGCACCATATCGCCATAGACCTCATCACCTACTCCACCCGTATGAACAGAGGGCTGGTCACCACCAACCGGGATGATTACTGCTGTGGTGCCTATGTCCTGGAAAGGACAACCCATTCAGTAAAGGCCTTCAGCGCGAAAATCACGCTTCTTGCCACCGGTGGAGCGGGCAAGGCGTATCTTTACACAAGCAATCCGGATATCGCCACCGGTGACGGCGTTGCCGCCGCATACCGGGCCGGGGCAACCATCGCCAACCTGGAATTCGTACAGTTTCATCCGACATGTCTCTACCATCCGGAAGCGAAAAATTTCCTTATATCAGAGGCGGTTAGAGGTGAAGGGGGTGTCCTGATCGATGCCGAAGGCAACCCCTTCATGGAAAAATACGACCCGGATGGGGATCTGGCCTGCCGGGACGTTGTCGCCCGGGCAATTGATACGGAATTGAAAAAAAGTGGGCAGGATTCCGTCTTCCTCGACATATCCCACAAGAAGGCCGACAGAATAACCGCCCGCTTCCCCAATCTCTATGAGAAATGTCAGACCTTCGGCATTGACATGACAGTGGAACCTATCCCCGTGGTCCCCGCCACCCATTACATGTGTGGCGGCGTGGCCACAGATATGTCCGGTCGAACCGATATCCAACGGCTCTACGCCATCGGAGAAACCGCTTGTACCGGCCTGCACGGGGCCAACAGACTGGCAAGCAATTCCCTCATCGAAGCCTTGGTTTATGCAGATATGGCCTCAAAGCAGGCCCTCAAGGACCTGGACACATCGGAACGCAATGTAACACCGCAACCTGATTCCTGGGATGAAACCGGTACCACCGATAGCGATGAGGGCATCGTCGTTTCTCACAACTGGGATGAAATCCGGCGCTGCATGTGGAACTATGTGGGCATTGTTCGATCCAACAAACGGCTGGAAAGGGCAAAACGACGTATCGAGATCATTCAGAGTGAAATAAAGGAGTATTATTGGGGCTTTAAGATAACGGCAGACCTCATTGAACTTCGAAACATCGCCACGGTGGCCGAACTCATTGTGACCTGTGCGATGCACCGGAAGGAAAGCAGGGGGCTGCATTACAATCTCCGATATCCCGCCCGGGATGACAAACGCTGGTCAAAAGATACGATTGTCAGAAGACCTTTCATCCGCTGAAAGGGGCGCTTCAGGTTACAAGGTGTTCCCCCATTCTTTGGGTTGCCCCCTCAACTTTCGGGATTCATACCGTCGCTAAACCCGAAAGTTGAGCTACCACCCTATCCTTGTGAGACCTTTGAAAAATGCTCAATTCTGCTCAAGGTCAAGGAAGGCGAAGATTCTAACCACAGGAATACATTGAGTATTTCGAGGATTAGAATCTGAGTCTGACGTCGAGATTGGGCAGAAGGGGGCGTTGTGCAAAGGTCTCCCTGCATTGACAACGCTGCTTTTTGCATTATCGTTTATGGGTTGAAACCTTTGGAAAACAGCGCATTCTGAAAAAATTGGAATTGTAGTAGGGATCTTTGAGCTCAAAGATCTGGCCTACTGATATTACAATTCAGCAGATTTGCTGTGAGGAGAAATCCAAAGGTCTCGGGTTATCAACACGGCTAATAATACTATCAGGGTCTTTGGCACCCCAACCAGAACCAGACACATCGGGACGTTTCATGGCTGAAAAACGGGATTACTATGAAGTTCTTGGCGTCGATCGCAATGCTACAGACGACGAGTTAAAAGCAACCTACCGCAAACTGGCACTCAAATACCACCCGGATAGAAACCCCGACGATAAGGAAGCCGAAGATCGTTTCAAAGAGGCAGCAGAAGCCTACGGGGTACTTCAGGATAAGGAAAAACGAAGCCGCTATGACCAATACGGTCACCAGGGCCTTGAGGGCTCCAGCTTCGGCGGCTTTGAAGACATCTTTTCCAGTTTTGGCGGCATCTTTGAGGATCTCTTCGGATTCGATACCGGAAGCCGCAGAAGAACCCGGGCCCAGCGCGGTTCGGATCTGCGCTACGACCTTAATCTCACGTTTATGGAAGGGGCTTTTGGCACAGAAAAATCCATCGATCTGGAAAAAACAGAGGTATGCCCCGCCTGTGAAGGCAGTTCATGTGAACCGGGTACCCGTCCGGAAACGTGTGGTCAGTGTCAGGGAACCGGACAGGTTGCCCGCAACCAGGGCTTTTTCACGGTAAGAACCACCTGCCCCCGTTGTCGGGGAAGAGGGCAATCGATACCCCACCCTTGCACCCAATGCAGGGGTGCCGGTCAGGTTATGGCAAAAAAGACCGTGAGCGTGAAAATACCGGCCGGTGTTGACGCAGGATCCCGTCTCCGATTGACCGCAGAAGGAGAGGCGGGCGGCAACGGCGGGCCCCCGGGAGATCTCTACGTCTTCATCTTTGTTGAACCCCACGAGTTGTTTGAGCGCAGTGATACCGACGTCATCTGCCAGCTCCAGATTTCTTTCGCCCAGGCTGCCCTCGGCGACAGTGTTACCGTGCATACCCTCAACGGAGAAGAAGCGCTGCACATTCCCAAAGGTACCCAGCCGGGGGATGTGTTGCGGCTTGCCGGGGAAGGCATCCCTTCGCTTCGCAACGGCAGGCGGGGGGATCAGATCATCCAGATCCAGGTTAAGACGCCCACCGGTCTTACCAAGAAACAGATATTGCTACTCAAAGAATTCGACAGGCTCGAATCCGGTAAACTGACCAATAAGTTGAAATCAATGTTGAAAAATAATCCGGCAAGCGCATCGCGCTAGGATATGAGACATGTATGAGCTTAAAGTAACGACCCATTTTTCCGCCGCCCACCAGCTGAAAATGGTTGCAGAAAAGTGCGAAAACCTTCATGGACACAACTGGAAGATCGAAGTGAGAATACAGGGCGAGGACATCAACGAAGCAGATGTGTTAATCGATTTCGGTGAATTGAAAGCATATCTGGCCGACATCATCGAGGGGCTGGATCACCGGTTTCTCAACGAGCTCGATTTTTTCAAGAACCGCAATCCCTCTTCGGAAAGCATCGCGCGCTATATTGCAGAGGCCCTTCAGAAAGCTATTGGTGAGCAGGGAAAGGTTTCCAGTGTAAGTGCCTGGGAATCAGAAACCGCCTGTGCGACCTATATTTGCTAAGACGTTTTCCCTATCCCTTCAGCATATTCCATCAGTTGATCCCGCGAAACGGTTGCATACACATCCCATGTCTTCCTTTGTGGGGCTGCGTGTGAGTTTTGAGCCGCTGTCTTTCACTCTCAGCAGGCGGTAACAGCGAAATAAACTGTTGATTTTA
>JAZFSW010000204.1:0-6317 GCA_036446375.1 Desulfobacterales bacterium
CATACCGCAAGGCGAATTGTGATTGCCAGCCAGGCAATGCAATCGTACTTCGCGGTCCCGGTAAGACTCTCGGTGGTGGGGTTTGCGTTGGGTTTGTCAGAGAACTTGATGCCGTCATTGCGGCTATGGATGAGTACAATCCGCTGTCCGTTGCCGAAGACCGCGAATACATGGGTGTTATCCTCCAGAGAGACGACCAGTACTTTTATAGTGTCACACCCGGTCAACGTGGTAGCGACAAGATTTCTATCAGACTTCAGAGGTCGATACTGCCACGAGTTACAGCTCTCTGGCACACACATGGTTCGCCAGCCAGAGAGCGTAAGTATTTTTCGGATATTGATACGCGATTGGCCAATTCACTCAGCAAACGTTTCTATCTTGGCGATCACACGGGTAATTTGCGAGTATTTGAGCCGGGTGGTAAGGTCTACTCTGTCTATCAGGCAAGAAGGATGGGGCTTCCAGCCAGATCCGGTTTCGCTGCAGGAAAACCGATACAGGATGAAAATGGACAAACCATTGAGATTGCGAAGAAGCATCCTGTTAATCCATCCGGGTTCAGGAGTGAAGGTAGCGAATTGATAACGATGTGTATAGAGAAGTCGGCCTGACCACATATCGGCCGATTCAGCCGGTACGATTTCCCATTGAATATTGCCCTTGGACTTTGGTATGGTCATCCTCGAAATATGGCAACGATGGAACGTCCAGGTGTAACTCAGAAAGTGAATGGCACCTCTGACATCCACCACATCAGCCACCAGACCGGACCCTAACACTTCAGAATCGTTTTGGTGCATGGGAGGGATGAAATGCCCAGAGTACAAATCGGAGACATCGGCATCCACTATGAGATCCATGGGGAAGGTGAACCCATACTCCTTATCGCAGGCTTTACCAACAGCGCCGGCGGCTGGTTCATGCAACTTCCCGCGCTGTCAAAGGAATACCGTGTAATCGCCTTTGATAACAGGGGAACTGGACAAAGCGACAAGCTGGACATCCCCTACACGATGGACGAAATGGCGGATGATGCCGTCGGGCTGCTTGATGCCCTCGGCATTGATGCCGCCCACATCTGCGGAGTTTCGATGGGGGGACGTATTGCCCAGTGCATTGCCATTCGTCATCCACAGAAAGTAATCAGCTTGGTTCTGGCGTGTACCGGTTGCGGCGGCCCCCATGACATTGCCGGGGATGCAGAGGCGCTGAAATCGCTTGCGCCCCCTCGACAAGCCCAACAGCGGGCCCCGGATGAAGAAGAGCCAGGACCGTGGTCCAATATGATGAGCCATCAGTTCGTTGAGAACAATCCTGATATCATGGCGCAAATCATGGCGGTATCGCTGGAGTCCCCGGCTCCGCCCAGCACCTTCAAGAACCACGGGCGGGCCAGCAGGTCACATGATTCCTATGACCGTCTTCCGGAAATAAAGACCCCGACTCTGATCATGAGTGGTGATGCTGACGTTATCGTTCCAGTGGAAAACTCAAGACTCCTGGCGGACAAAATACCCAATTCAGAGCTGGTAGTTTTCGAGGGTATGGGACACTGTTTCAAGTGGGAAGCTGCTGAGGCGTTCAATAGAACCACGCTTGATTTCCTCGGGCGACACCCAAGGTCTGCCTGAACTCCAGGAGAACACCGGTCAAACACGAGAAGATCATCGATATCCACATGCACTACGCAGTAAATTCTACGTCAGTCTGATCGAGGACGACCGCTGAAGGTACACGCGTCGAGATCAGTGCCACCACAGGTTACCCTCTGATGACGAGACGATTCTCCGTCTCCAGGAGATGGGCAAGATCGCCGCGGGACGCCCAGGCAGGATGGGCTAGAAATGCGCCAGTCCACCCGTCCATTGACAAAACTGTGGAAATATCTGATATATCTTCGTCATATATTCAACCGCCCATCTCTACACCTGTTCTCATTTTCCAGCTTGCCGCCATGGAGGGTTACCCAGTGGGAACAGAAGGTGGTTCGAAGGGGTGCGTCAATCGGGACTCAAATAGGAGTGAATGTCACATTCATCTCACCGGATGAAGCTCATGAGCACCCGGGAGCCAGACACATCTCTGCGGAAATGACGTGACACATCTGTAAATGATGAGACCACACGGAGAGACAAACCATGGAAGACAGCGTTACACCCACCACACCGGAAAGACGCTATGACATCGACTGGCTGCGACTCATCGCAGTCTTCCTGCTCTTCTTTTTCCACACGGCCCGGATCTTTTCTCCCGGCGAGGAGTTCTATGCCCACAATGATCCCACAAGTAGCCTGCTGAACAACCTCTTTATCCAGTCCCTCAACCCCTGGCACATGCCCATCTTCTTCCTGCTCGCCGGCGCCTCAACGTGGTATGCACTTCGCAAGCGCAGCGGCAGCGTGTATGTCAAGGAGCGCTTCACAAGACTCTTCGTCCCCTTTATATTCGGCCTCGTTGTGCTCATCGCTCCTCAATCCTACATAGGTCTGCTGAACCACTCGGATTACTCCCGATCATACATCGAGTGGTATCCCAACTTCTTTCTCCTGAATCTTGACGACATGGACGCTTATTTCCTGGGGGGACATACATGGGGACACCTTTGGTTCATCTTCCATCTGTTTGTCTATTCGCTGGTGGTGACGCCATTGCTCCTCTTTCTAAGGCGTGACACCGGAAAGCGATTCATCGGTTGGCTGGCCCGCATCTGTACCTTTCCCGGTGTAATCCTGCTATTCCCACTATTGCTTCTCCCGATGAGTAAAGGCCCATATATAGCAGGCGGCGAACCGCTGAGGTACATCACCTTCTTCATTTACGGCTACATTATCATGGGCGATTCGCGCTTCTGGGAGATGATTGACAGGTACCGGTTCTACTCACTCCTCCTGGGTCCGGCTGTCCTTATCCTAACCCTGATCGTCGATAGTAGCGGGCCGAATCCGGGGTGGCTGAGTAGCATTCGCTCTCCACTCATGATCAGCTATGGACAGGGCTTCATACCGTGGTTTACTATTATCGCCTGTCTGGCATGGGGCAGGCGCCTTCTGAATTTCACGAACCGGTTTCTGAAGTACTTCGCCGAGGGTGCCTATGCGTTATACATACTCCACCAGACCGTCATCGTTATCATCGGCTACTTCGTGGTCCAGACGGATATGGCGGTAGGACTCAAGTTTGTCATCATCCTCACGGCATCTTTCATTTCTACGATCCTTGTGTATGACCTGCTGATAAGGCGAAACAATATCGTGCGGTTCTTCTTCGGGATGAATTCCAGAAGGTAGTGTCTCTATCTAGAAAATAGGTGTCAGGTGTCAGGACAGCTCTCTAGAGGCCCTTACGAAACTACAGGCTGATTCTCACCGCCCGATACGCTTGAGGCGCGGAGAACGCTGAGATTACCAAGAAATGCTAAACAAGAAGCCATTTCAAAACAAGAATTGACTGGTCAATTTCTTTCCTCTGCGTCTCTGCGGTGATTGCAGTGCAGCGGCGCCGCCTACATGGCACGACATCAACATGGTTACTGTAAGCGATGATCCATAAGCTGAAAGATCTTGAAGTTCTTGTGCTGGACTGTCAGGCGACAGGGGCTAACCCGGTTAAGGGACATCTTCTGGAAATCGCGTGGACGACCCTTCGGGCAACGGATCCGGTAGATCATGCAGCCGCTTCAGTTCAATCCCATCTGGTCGCCCTCCCGGACGACACTGAGATCCCGCCCCGTGTTGAGCGAATCACCGGTATTTCATCCGGCGACATGAAAAGCGCTGGTCAATCCGCAGACATCTGGAAAGAGATCCTCAAAACACCTCACAGGGTCAATGGTGCCAACCGAATGGATCCAAGACCTGCGGTCATCCATTTTTCGCGGTTCGAGTCTGCTTTCCTGCATCATCTTCATCAGCAGCACGGTCCGGAAGATGAATTCCCATTCTCGATTCTCTGCACCCATGAGATTGCCAAACGACTTCTCCCGGATCTTCCCCGGAGGGGGCTGCGTGCGATTGCAGGTTACTTCGGCCATGGTGTTTCCGAATTCAGGCGCAGCGCGGATCATGTTTCTGCCACCGCACACATCTGGCAGCGCTTTGTACCGCTGCTGGCCGAAGAGCAGGGAATCGACACATGGGAGGATTTAGAGCAATGGCTGGCCACGTCCTCTGCTTCATCCAGAACGGGCCGCGGCTATCCGATGGATCCGAAGGTTAGGCGTTCTCTCCCTGATGCGCCGGGCGTCTACCGGATGCTGCGCAACAATGGCGATCTGTTGTATATCGGAAAGGCCGGATCGCTCAAGAAACGGGTAAACAGTTATTTCCAGAAACGCTATCACCATTCCGAGCATATTCTGGAGATGCTGTCCCAGGCACGGGATATACAGACCACGATAACCGGTTCTGCAATGGAAGCGGCGATTCTGGAATCCGATCTCATAAAGCGCCATTCGCCCCCATACAACATCGCATTGCGGGCCCGTGATCGAAAGCTCTGGTTCTGTTCAAAAGGCTTTGATGAGCCAACCCATGAGGTCGACAAACCCCACCTCTATGGACCCCTTCCCGGAAAAGAGATCATCGAAGCTGTTTCGAGTATTGCCATCCTGATTGAGGACCCATCTGGCCTGCCGCTTGATGATGAAACCTGCAGCAAGATTCTCTGTGTGTCACCGGCTTATGGTCCCGATGCAGACACGTTCAGGGCGGGGCTTGAGATCTTCACGGAGGAATACAAGGCATCTTTTTCAGAGATCCCCTTGGCCCGTGCGATCCCGAGGATGGGTACCCACCTGTGGCGCCAACATCTTGCCGATCTGGAACAACGCAGGCAAGAAAAGGATGACCCGGCAGACGATCGTGAAATGGTTGAAGAAGCGCGCGGAGAAGATGATGTCGACAAAGACGATGAACCGGAATCGGAGGGTCAACGGGACTGGACACCGGAGTCTGTTTCCCATGTGCTGGAAGGGATCATCCGATCAGCCGCGCTATCCATTCGCCGGGCACGCTGGTATGCCATGTTGAGCGAAGCGACACTGATCTGGACCCCGAAAGGGGGGGAGGACACGGTCCGGCGGGCAATCGTTTTCAAGGGTGGCGACAAGGTTTGTTCCCGGAACCTGGGAGATGACGAGATCATGGATGTCTCTCCGGGTCACCGAACACCTTTCTGGGTCCGACAACAGCATTTCGACATCATGACCTTTGACCGTATGCGCATTGTAACGAATGAGCTGCGACGGCTCAATTCAGAAAGCAGGGAGATGACGCTCCACCTCGGGAAGAAATCGATATTGGGAAAGACGGCCCTAGCAAGGATACTCCCGTGGGTATAGTCCGGATACTGCTTTTTGGCGACACCCACCTCGGCTTTGATTTTCCTTTCAAACCGCGAATCAAACGGCCCCGGCGCGGGCACGATTTCTTTGCCAATATGGATCGTGTGATGGCTGCAGCTATCAAGCACCGGGTGGACGGCGTCGTGCATACCGGAGATCTATTTTATCGGAGCAAGGTGCCGCAGCAACTCGTTGACAAGGTGTTCGAGCCAATCCATAGAATCGCCGACAAAGGCATTCCCGTGTATATCGTACCGGGTAACCATGAACGTTCTGCTATCCCCTACAGTGGGTTTTCCCGTCACCCACGGGTCCACGTATTTGACCGTCCCCGAACCTTTACATTGGTCGCCAATGGCCGAACCCTAGCACTATCGGGATTTCCTTACGAACCCAAGAGGATCAGGGATAGATTCCCTGAGATTCTGGCCGCCACTGGCTGGCGGCAGACATTGTCGGATTATCGCGTGTTGTGTATGCATCATTGTGTCGAAGGTGCCACCGTGGGTGTGCATAACTACACCTTTCGCTACGCGCCGGATGTTGTCAGAATTGCGGACATTCCCCATTGCTATGCAGCTGTAGTCACGGGACATATTCATCGCTTCCAAGTTCTGACCGGGGATCTCAGAGACAAGTCCATCCCGACGCCTATCCTTTACCCCGGTTCAACTGAAAGAACCTCTTTTGCTGAAAAAAACGAAAAGAAAGGATACATCATCCTGGACATCACCGAGGGGGCGTCTCCCGGTGGTTGTCTGGGTCAGTGGACCTTTCATCCACTACCGGCACGTCCGATGATCCAGCTTGACATGTCCGTTGCGCGAATGAGCGGATCGGAAATCGAAGCTTGGGTAGCTGCTACCTTGCGGGAATATCCGGAGAGCAGCATTGTGAAGATAAGCGTGCATGGCACAATCCGCAAAGGTCAGGAAAAAATATTCAGTGCACCGATCCTTCGATCCCTGGCACC
>JAZFSW010000205.1:0-4253 GCA_036446375.1 Desulfobacterales bacterium
GGTAATCTCCAGTAACGCATCGATGCCTAGCTGCACGCTGCCACGGTCTCGACGGAACGACGCTGTGGGCAAGATCCGCTTGCGGGCGCGGGCTCGGGTCAGGTCCCAGCGAGCGCCGAGACTGACGAAGCCGTTTATAGCCGCGTTGATGCGGTGGTTTCATGATCACCTCGGGATAAGCTATCACCAGATGTCGCTGGGTGAGGCCGCCACAATGATGCCGGTTATCGCCGGGTCCTATTCCATGCTGCATCCAGAAGGCAAGAAGGTAACCGTGGAAGCAGCCCTGGAAGGAAAGTCCGGCAAATTCTATGGCGGTTGGGGGTTTTATTTTGCACGTAAATATCTGGCCGAGAATCTGGACCCGGGGGCAGCTGACGATCCTATGGCAGGGTTTGCGGAAAGTGTGGCGGGCACATACATCCCTCCGGGAGAGGTCCGGGACAAACTGATGGTATATGATCTGAATCAGATATCCGATGATCTTACCAAGGGCCGGTCGGTTCCGGTTCCCGGTGGGCTGAACTACCGGGACATCGCCCTGCATAAGGTGATCGTCGGCGGCGATCCTGATGATGCGGAGGACAGAAAGAAATATCCGGGCTGTATCCTGATCAATGTTCCCAAATTCAAGGTCCACGCCATCGCGCTTTTCACCAATATCATCAAGAATCTGGGCATCGGGTTGTATCCCATGCAGCATGCCGCCAAGGGGCATCAAAAATGGGATTACAGTGTGCCCCAGGGCCAGATTCCGGCGATGAAGGGCGGCATTCCCCACGGGGTTTGGGTCGCCGATGTTGACCCGGATACCGGTCTTCCGAAAAGAGACGCATCGGGGGAATATATTGTGAGAAAGACCGGCGGCATTACGGCCACCATGATTGATATTGTCAAGGCAGTGGCCAATCAGGACATCTTCATGGTGCACGTGGTGGATGGAATTGAGGCCATCAATATCGATCATACCGGCATGGGGCAGGGCATCCGCACCCGGGAAGGCCTGGTGGTGGCCGGTCTGGATCCGGTGGCGGCAGATCTCTTGTGTGCCCGCTACATGTTCAGCAATGTGCCATTGGGGCAAGCGCAGAAGACGAAATTGGATGATGGGACCGGCGGTTTCTTCCCCCAGGCCGTTCCCGTGCCAAAGCGGGATGGCAACAATATCGTCAACGAAATGGGATATGACTGCCCCTTGGCAAGAGACATCTGTTTTGAAAAAGCAGAAGCGCGGGGGCTGGGCGAAAGGAAATACCAGGTTCACGGCCATGATGTTGTCTCAGATTTACCCATCGTATCGTTGATGGGACATCTGGGTACGGTTCGTGAAGGACAGTTTTCGGACCTGATCACAGAGACCCTCTTCTTTGACGGCCAGAAGTTTGCCTGGGACATGCAGAAGACCGCTTTCGGGTACCTCGAGGCTCTGGACGAATTAACCGGTTCATCCCATAAGGAGGCGTTTCTGGAATCTTTTGACGAAGACAAAGACGGGATCATCACCTATGAAGAATTCGGGAAGAAGGGCATCTGGGAGACGTATCTACATTCCTCCGGCCGGGTGGTTTCCCAGATGGATTCTGACCCTCTGGCCTATCTGAGATCCGGGTTTTTCACGTCCTTTATCCTCAAACACAGTGATCCTTCCATGAACGCCGAAAGTCATGACGTGTTCAGCGATTTTGCTCTGGGAATCAAGACGATGGCTGCCTTCCGGATGTCACAGATGGAACTGGAAATGCCCGATACCTTTGTTGAAGGACTCGTCTGGGGCAAAGGAAAGTGGCCCAGCCTTGAGACCGCCGGGAGCTTCCAGATGGGCATGGCGATTTTTGGTGCCGGCTTCCCCTTTAGCCCGGAAGGTCCCGGTCTGTATAGCACTGCGTTGTATTATGCGGACCTTACCCAGAATGGCGGGAAATATGCCGGTGAATACCGTTCTGCCCCGAATCCCATGGGTGTGGAAAATTACATTTCAGATCTATCCAGTGGGCAAACAGAGCCCTTGGATTTTACGCTGTTTGTTCCCGCCGGTTTCGATACGTTGGCAGACAATGCAATTCCCAATATCGAGGTCACCGCGGACCCGGCTAAGATTCTTACAGCAAGTTTTGAACAGGGAAAAGAAATCTGGCCCTGATAAGGGTTAGCGGCCGATCCATGACAACAGTCTGATAGGATACTGAATCTGTACGAAGAGTCAAACCTTACCGAAGACAATGGAAGACCAGGAGAACGATTGGGAGAAAAGGAGCGCTATAGCCTATGAAGACCGGTCGCAACGCCCCGTGTCCGTGCGGCAGCGGGAAGAAATACAAGAAATGCTGCCTTCACAAGGACAGCAAACCGGTAGACCTCTTGTGGCGCAGGCTCGGTGACGCCCACGATCGTCTGGTTGAGGACCTCGCGGCATATGTCCAGACCTCTTTGGATGAACTCACTCTTCCGGAAGCTATGTACGAGTTTCTGGCCTGGCCGGCGGAAGAGTCGCTTGGAGAGAAGATTACAGGCCAGGAGCAGTTCTTTTTCCCGTGGCTCTATTTCAATTGGATGTATGAAGAGGATGATGAGGATGTAACGTTGGACAATCCCCCGGATCAGACCATCGCCGAACTGTATGCAGAAAAACGTGGGGATCGCTTGGATCCCTTGCAGCGGAAGATCATAGATGCAACGACCCGACAGCCCTTCAGCTTCTATGAGGTGGTCAGCTGCGAACCGGGCCATGGGTACCGGCTCCGGGATATCTTCAGGGGCACTGAAACCGACGTCCTGGAGAAGATGGGTTCGGAAAACACCCAACCGGGAAGCATAATGATAGCTCGCATCGTACGGGTCGATCATGTGACAATGGTTGTCGGATGTGGGACGATAGTGATTCCGCCGGGGATGAAGCCTGCCATCATTGATCTCAGACGCATGATCCTATCAGAGAACGATCCCGTTACATCCGAGGTGCTCAACGACTACGACATCGAGATTCGCGAACTCTATTTGGATATCTGTGAGAGCTTGAGTCGTTCCCCTCAGCTTCAGAATACCGACGGTGATCCGTTGATGTTCCATACACTTCACTATGATCTAGACGACCCGGAAACGGCGTTTCAGGAGCTGAGCGGATTGTCCGTGATGGAAACGCCCGTGGAAATCCTCGAAACTGCGGTGCTGGGCGAAAAGGGCCAGATCGTTCAGGTTGAAGTCTCCTGGACCCGCCGTGGGTACAAGAAGAACAGCGCCCTTGAGAGTACGTTGCTCGGGCGACTGATGATCAATGGGACAGCGTTGCGGGCCGAAATCAACTCTGAAGCCAGGGCCAAAGCCCTTCGGAAAGAGATCAAGAAGCGACTGGGTAATCATGCCCGGTATAAAACCACAGAGATTCAGTCGCCCGAGGCCATGATGAGCCGGCAGGAGGGTGAAGCCGAGAGTCCGGATGAGGGGAGAAGTCACGATGAGCTAATGCAGATTCCAGAGGTGCGTCAACACATGGAGGACATGTTGAATGCTCACTGGGAGGACTGGGTCGACCACGAGATCCCCGCTCTGGGCGGCCAGACCCCCCGAGAAGCCGTCAAGACCGCTGACGGTCGGGAAAGTGTCGAGGCATTGCTGCTGGATGCCGAACGGCATGAAATGAGCGATGAATTCTCCACGGCGGTTACATTAGAAGCCATTGCGAAAACGCGTAAACAGTTGAAGCTGAACAAAGCGGACGGCACCCAACCTTCGTGAGAGGACAGCATGGCAAAAACAGTGATGATATTCGGTCTTGGTGCAGTAGGCGAGGTCGCTCTGCAGATCCTTGCCCGCAGCGATGGTATCGACAGAATTGTGACCTCCGGTCGAAACGAGGCGTTGGGTGTGTTCAAAACGAATGCGGCCGCCCTTGGCGCCACGTATCAGCGGTTATCCAAGAGATTCGAATTTCGTCAGAATGATCTCAAGGACACGGATGCTACTGCCAGATTACTTGAAGAGATCAAGCCAGATGTCATACTGCTTCTTGCATCTCTGAAATCACCGGCTGTGCTGGGGACAATCCCGATACAGGCTGAGGTCCGGGCCAATCTTTATGCCGCCGGATTCGGCGTCCAGTTGCCGTGGCATCTGCTCCTGCCGTTCAAGTTTATGCAGGCCTTTGAGAAATCCGGCATTGATGCTCACGTGGTGAACGGCTCGTTTCCTGACGTGACGGGGCCGGCGCTATGGAATCATCTTGGCTTTGGGCCAACCATCGGTATGGGTAATATTGA
>JAZFSW010000206.1:0-4145 GCA_036446375.1 Desulfobacterales bacterium
TGCTATAGCGAGATTGCCCCGGCATGAAAGATTCTCATCACAAGACATGGATTCCCGATTCGGATCGCCCCGTTGGCCGGAGAATTCATGTCACCGGTAATAGTTGCTCGGGAAAAAGCACGCTGGGTGCGCAGCTGGCCAATCGCCTCTCAGTTCCGTTTGTGGAACTGGATGCGCTGAATTGGGAACCGGACTGGGTTGGCCTGAACGATACGGACCCTACAGAACTTGAGTTGCGGATAAAGAACGCCACAGCCGGAGAGGGATGGGTGGTTGCCGGTTCCTATATGAACTTTTCACAACGCATTTTCTGGCCGCGCCTGGAAACAGTCATCTGGCTGGATCTGCCGATGGGCATCTGCATCTGGCGCATGCTCCACCGCTCCTGGGTGCGCTGGCGTTCAAAAGAATTGCTTTGGGGTACAAATTATGAGACATTCTGGCCCCAGTTGATGGTGTGGAACAAGAAAGACTCGCTGCTGTGGTGGATTGTCACACAATATCGGCGCAAGCGTCGCAGTATGCTGGCATTCATAGCTGAATCACGCTGGCAGCATATACACTTTATCCAACTCCGATCGTCATCTGAAATCGACGCGTTTTCGCATGCTATGGCCTTATCCCAATCGGTCTTATCCGGCCCCGTAGGGGAATGAGAGATTGAGGGTCCTTTGGGGCATCAGGTCAGTTCTGAGTGAACTAGAGTGCACTAAAGTGAGCTAAAGTTGAGGATTGCGCTTTCGGCGCAGGACATTTGTATAATTGGTTGAGCGAAGCGACGCCTTAACTTTAGGCACTTTAGATCACTTTAGTCATTCCACACTTTCTTAGCTTCACTTGACGTCATCCAACGCATACCCATTTGGAGGATTGTGAGACCTTGAAAGATCCCAGAATCAACAGACTTGCCAAAAACCTTGTCACCCATTCAACAGCGCTCAAGAGGGGCGAGACAGTCCTTATCGAAGCATTTGATATTCCCGATGAACTGATCATCGAATTGATCAAAGAGGCCAAGAAGAAGGGGGCAAAGCCGCTGGTATCGGTAAAGAGCAATAGTGTACTCCGGGAACTCATCCGGAACACCACCGAAGAGCATATGAGCCTTATCGGTAACCATGAATCCTACCGGATGAAGAAAGTGGATGCCTATATCGGGGTCCGCGGGTCCCTGAACATCTCTGAGCTTTCCGATGTGAAATCAGAGCATATGGCGTTCTACCAGAGCCATTGGCATAAACCGGTCCATTTAGACATCAGGGTTCCCAAAACCAAGTGGGTTGTTTTGCGGTACCCGACCCCTTCCATGGCCCAGCAGGCCCAGATGTCAACGGAAGCGTTTGAAGCTTTTTATTTCAAAGTGTGCAACCTTGACTATTCCAAGATGGACAGGGCAATGAATCCGCTCAAGAAACTGATGGAGAAAACGGATAAGGTCCGGATACAGGGCCCCGGTACCGATCTTGAGTTTTCTATCAAAGGCATGCCTGCCATCAAATGTGCGGGTGAAATGAATATCCCCGATGGCGAGATATTCACCGCACCCGTGAAAAACTCAGTCAACGGTGTCATCGCCTACAATACCCCCTCCCTTTACCATGGAACCACGTTCGAGAACGTCACGCTTACATTCAAGAAGGGCAGGATTGTCGAAGCCACCGGCAACCACGCCAAGAAGCTCAACAAGATTCTCGACTCTGACAAAGGGGCACGATTCGTCGGCGAGTTTGCCATCGGTGTCAATCCGTATATCAACCATGCCATGTCCGACACCCTCTTTGATGAGAAAATCAACGGCTCCATTCACTTCACGCCAGGCGGCGCATATGACGAAGCTGACAACGGGAATAAATCCAAGATACACTGGGATATGGTACTGATCCAGACCAGGGCTTACGGCGGCGGCAGGATCACGTTTGACGATAAACTCATCCGCAGGGACGGCAAATTCATCCCCAAGAGCTTACAGAAGCTGAACCCTGAAAACCTTCGGTGATAGGATCTCGGGTATCAGCAATGTATAGGAGGACACGTGGCCAGATTAGGAAAAGGTGACTATACCTATGAGGTATCCGGCGACAACTGGGGCACATTGCCCGAAGGCTGGTTCTACAAAGAATCCACGAGCGTAGATGTGGACTCCAAGGACAATGTCTACGTCTTTAGCCGGGGTAACCACCCTGTCATCGTGTTTGACACCGATGGCAATGTATTGCGATCCTGGGGGGAAGATGGTGTATTTACCAACCCTCACGCGGTGACCATCGCACCGGATGATACCGTCTGGTGCGTCGACAATGCCGATCATTCGATACGCCAGTTTTCTCCCGAGGGTACGCTACTGATGACGCTCAACGAGAGGGGGGAGCACGCGCCGGTTATGAGCGGCGATCCTTTCTGCAGTCCGACTCGCGTCTGCATCGATCCGCGCAACGGTGAAATCCTTGTTGCAGACGGATACGGGAACGCCCGTGTTCACCGGTTTACGCCGGATGGCAAGAAACACCTCCGTTCCTTCGGTTCTCCCGGAACGGATCCGGGAACATTCAACCTGGTACATGACATCGATATCGATGAAGAGGGCATGATATACATTGCCGATCGGGAGAATCGACGAATACAGGTTTTCGATCCGGAAGGCAACGTAGAAGCGTGCTGGTACGGATTTTCCCGTGCAGCAGCCATCCATGTGTCCAAAGGACTGGCTTACGTCGGTGAATACTATGCGGGGGGAGGGGAGTCCGGATCTTACAGAAACGCAGGACAGCTGGGTCCACGTATATCCGTGACCGATATGAAGGGAAACATCCTGGCACATCTCGGGGAAGAACCGTTTGGCGATGAGCCCGGTCGATTCTATGCACCCCACGGTGTAGCGACCGACTCTCAGGGGAACATTTATGTTGCTGAAGTCTCTTTTGTCGAATACGGGCAGCGCATGGATCCTCCAAAGGAGCTGCGCTCCCTGCAGAAGTTGCACAAGACGCACTTAGACAAGTAAACCCAAACAAGGAGGTAACCATGGGATACACAGAGCTGGATACCGATTTGAGCAAGGAAGCGCTCGCGGTACAGAAAGAAGTGCAAAAGTTTGCCAGAGAGGTGGTCAGACCTGCCGGGATTGAACTGGATAAACTGCCGGATCCCGCGGACGTCTATGCAGACGGATCGGTGTACTGGGATGTGGTGAAGGGCTACAGGGAACTGGGCCTTCACACCGCTGCCTTTCCCAAGGAGTTGGGAGGGATGGCAGGAGACATGGACCCCAGCGTCGGGCCCCTGATTTCCGAATGCATGGGGCATGCCGATGCGGGTCTGACGATCAGCCTCAGCGTGTCGGTCATGCCCTTTTATGCTGCTGCCTTATCACCGGAACCGGTGCATCAGAATATGATTAAGGACTATATCAACGACACCAGCGGTGAGATGATCGGATGCTGGGCCATCACGGAGCCTGCGCATGGTTCAGATGCTATTTTAGGCATCAACCCCAAATATGATGATCCCAATTGCGGCTATGATCTAACCGCAGAGCTCAAAGGGGACGAGTATATACTAAACGGGCAGAAATCCGCATGGGTCTCAAACGGCACCATCGCCACCCATGCCTCCCTCCATGTGGCCCTGGATCCTGCCAAAGGCATGCAGGGCAGCGGCATCTGCGTCATCCCGCTGGATCTTGCCGGTATCTCAAGGGGAAAACCTCTGGACAAGATCGGTCAGCGGCCGCTGAATCAGGGGGAAATATTCTTCCAGGATGTGAAGATTCCGAAAAGTCATATGATCGTGTCGGATTCGGCAATGGCCACCATGACGGCCAAGATGATTCTGACAGGTGCCAATGGCGGCATGGGACAGATGTTTGTGGGACTGGCCCAGGCGGCATATGATGAAGCCTTTGCCTATGCCAAAGAAAGAATTCAAGGGGGCGTTCCTATATTTGAACACAAGAATATCAAATTGCAGCTGTTTAACATGTTTACGAAAGTGGAAGCGGCACGTGCCCTAGCCCGCCGGGTAAGCCGCTATAACAGCAACACCCCACCCGGGTCGCTGCCCCATGCGATCGCATCCAAGATCCTGTCTACCAATACCGCCTTTGAAGTGGCCAGCGACGCGATCAGTGTATTTGGCGGCAATGGATT
>JAZFSW010000207.1:0-7049 GCA_036446375.1 Desulfobacterales bacterium
CTTCTGCCTTCTTCAAATCACTGCCGTTAGACAACGATATCTCGACGGAAGCATTTGAGAGCATGAAGAAGACCTTTTCCGAATATGGAGACAGGATACAACTCCAGACCCGGGGACAGAAGGCAAGCAAGGTTCTATCCGGAACGGACTGCCAGCCGGCACTCGAGATCCATCGCTCCTTCAAACACGCCGATCTGAGTTTCCTATATCCCGGCAATATGACGATTGAGACCGGGGAAGCAAAGGATGTGATCTTTGATTTCCAAAGGGGAATCGAACTGCACAGAAACGCCGCTAGAGAGCAGGATCATATCGATGTTCTAAAGAAGGCCGGTGCACTGTATCGACGATCGGACAAGGGAGACTGGTTTCTCCCGGCTGCAAACCTCGATAGGCTATTGGCACAACTTGTGGACAATCACTTTCGCCTACAGATAGACCATACCCCCTTGAGAATCGACAACAGCCATAGGTGGCAGCTCAATACCCGGGATCATCAACTTCATCTATCCGTTGAATTCACCGGCAAAGAAACGGCCGGCGCGTCAAAAGAGCTCTTTGCAGCTTTTAATCGGCACAGGCGGCATTTCACTCTTGCCGATGGCAGCCTAGGGTTCATTTCATCGGGACTGATGGATGAGATCGGACAATTCGCCCGAAGAGGAACCCTCAAACGGGATGAGATTTGCTTCAACGATTTTGACTTCCCCGTCGTTTCCAGCCTGCTGGAATCGACCGATCATATGGAATCCGACGCCGCATTCAAGCAATTGCTGGAGATGGGTAAAGATGCGAATTTCCTGAAGCCCTGCCCTGTCCCTGACAGCATGAACGACATCTTACGTCCCTATCAGAAAGAGGGGTTTTACTGGCTCACCAACCTGAATCGGGCCGGTTTCGGCGGCATTCTAGCCGATGACATGGGGCTGGGAAAAACCCTTATGGTATTGTCCCTTCTCGTGCACCTCAAGGGCGAACAGCCATCAGGGACTTCGCTTCTTGTCGTACCCAAGAGCCTGATCCACAATTGGGAGATAGAGATTAAGCGTTTCGCACCATCGCTGAAGACCATCCTTCACACGGGGGGAGATAGGATCAAGAACCCTGAAGATTTTGGAGAACCGGATCTTATCATCACCTCCTATGGTCTCATTCGAATGGATATCGATCTGTTACGAAGGCTCCAGTTAAACTACCTGATCCTTGATGAGGCACAGACGATAAAGAACCCCCGTGCAAAGATCACGCGAGCGGTAAAACAGCTTACCTCGAGGCGACGACTCTCAATCTCAGGAACCCCGGTGGAAAACGCTCCCCTTGACCTGTGGAGCCATTTCGATTTTCTTATGCCGGGCATGCTGGGAACTGTTGAGGCGTTCAAAGAGCGATATCGCCCGGATCATCGGAAAGCATTGGAGGAACTGAGCCTGCGAACGCATCCCTTTGTCCTTCGAAGGCTGAAAAGCCAGGTCTGTCGTGAATTGCCGGAAAAAACAGAAATCACCCTGTACTGCCCGTTTACCGATGAGCAGAAAACGATCTATGATCAAGCCCTGGATACGGCCAAAAGAGAGATCGACGAGCGGGAAGGTAAAGATGCTGCCATGTCGATACATCTTCTAACCGTGCTGTTGCGATTGCGACAGATCGCATGCGATCCGACCCTTGCCAGAGATGACACGGAAACACCAGCAGGCCCACCTCTCAGTGGCAAGCACGAGATGGTTATGGACATGGGGGAAACAATCCTCTCCCAGGGACACAAAATACTGGTTTTTTCCCAGTTTGTAAGACATCTCAAGCAGATAAGACAAGGCTTTGACCGGCGAAACATCCGTAGTTTCTATCTGGATGGTTCCACGACTGATCGAAAGGAAGAAATCCATCGTTTCCAGACCCACAGGGGTCCCTGTGTCTTTCTCATCTCTCTTAAAGCAGGTGGCCTCGGTCTGAATCTCACCGAGGCAAACTATGCCTTTCTTCTGGATCCCTGGTGGAATCCGGCCGTTGAAAATCAGGCCATCGATCGATGCTACCGGATCGGTCAGGAAAACCCGGTCACCGCATATCGGTTCATTACCAAGGATTCGATTGAAGAAAAAGTCATGGCGCTTAAACAAGCCAAACAGGATATCCAGGATATCGTCATCCGGGAATCGGATATGGAAGATACCCAGCTGACCCAGGAGCAGTTGCGGCAGCTTCTGTTTGAGTAAGAAGGAAGAATTGGCCACTAAGGCTCAAAGGCACAAAGAAGAACAGAGAAACAGAGGGGGGCTCTAATCAATGGCACTCTTCGTGCCTTCGTGTCTTCGTGGCTGAACCGTTGTTCAAAAAGGTCCTATGGCACACAATAAAACATCGGATACAGATCTGTCGCAGACATTTGACATCCTCGTTGTGGGTGGGGGCAATGCCGCGCTCTGTGCTGCCATGTCTGCGAGGGAAACCGGTGCCACTGTATTGGTGCTTGAATGTGCTCCTAAAGAATCTCGAGGGGGCAATAGTCGTCATACGCGCAATCTTCGTTATCTGCACACCAAGGGAAATCATCATCTGACCGGCCCCTATCCGGAAGATGAGTTCTGGGAAGATCTATCACGGGTAACCGAAGGCCATACCGACGAAGAACTCGCGCGGCTCACCATTCGGCAATCACGGGACGCCGGAAAATGGATGGAGGAACACGGCTGTGTCTTTCAGCCGGCCATGCGAGGGACCCTGCATCTAGCTAGAACCAATGCCTTTTTCCTTGGTGGGGGAAAAGCGCTGATGAATGCCTACTACGCCACGGCAGAAAAACTGGGGATCGATATACTATACGATGCTGAAGCCTGCGATATAGAGATTCAGGACGATCGATTTGTATCCGCAGATATCCTGCATCAAGGGGTACCCGGAAAGATTCGAGCCAGAGCCATGGTTGTCGCCTCGGGTGGATTCCAGGCCGATCTTAATTGGCTGAAAGCATACTGGGGAAGCACCGCCGACAATTTCATTATCCGGGGCACCCCGTATAACAAGGGCCGGATGCTCCGGGTACTCCTCGATAAGGGCGCCACGTCTGTGGGTGAGCCCCGCCAGTGCCATGCCGTGGCTATCGATGCCCGGGCACCGAAATTCGATGGCGGCATTGTCACGCGTCTGGATTGCGTTCCCTTCGGGATTGCGGTGAATAAGAAGGCCGAACGCTTCTATGATGAGGGAGAAGACTTCTGGCCCAAGCGATACGCCATCTGGGGTCGACTGGTTGCCAAGCAGCCGGAACAGATCGCCTATGCCATTATCGATGCCAAATCAATCGATCTGTTCATGCCATCGGTTTTCCCACCGGAGAAAGCCGATTCGATCCGAGAGCTTGCCAAGAAACTGGAAATAGATCCCCACGCACTCGATGCAACCGTTTCCCGCTTCAATGAATCCATCATCCCGGGCAATTTCGATGCCGCAACACTGGATGACTGCACCACACAAGCATTGACGCCGCCCAAGAGCCACTGGGCGCGCTCATTGGACACCCCACCCTTTTACGGATATCCCCTCAGACCCGGAATCACCTTTACGTATCTTGGGGTTAAAGTAAACGATTCGGCCCAGGTGATAATGGGACACGACCGGCCGGCCCCAAATATCTTTGCCGCAGGGGAGATCATGTCCGGAAATATTCTCGGTAGGGGATATCTGGCAGGCTTCGGGATGACGATCGGCACCGTATTCGGTCGTATCGCCGGCAGGGAAGCGGGACGATATGTCAATGAATAATGCGCTGATCGAAAGCAGTCGGGTGATGGCAGTCTGCAATGCCTGTCGCTATTGTGAGGGATACTGTGCTGTCTTTCCGGCCATGGGGCTTCGCCGGGTGTTGTCTGACCCGGATCTGAAATATCTGTCTAACCTCTGTCACAATTGCAGGGCCTGCTACTATGCCTGTCAATATGCCCCTCCCCACGAATTTGCGGTTAACGTCCCCGCGGCCCTTGCCGAACTACGCCTGGAAACCTATAGGCAATTCGCAGTCCCGGGTGCATCAGCTAAGCTATTCAGCCGAAATGGGCCCATTGTTTCCATCATCACCGTATCGAGTGTGGCGATTCTATTTCTACTGGCCCTCGTCTTCCAGGGACCCGATACGCTTCTTTCACCCCAAACTGGCGAGAATGCATTCTATACAGTAGTGCCGTACCTCGCGATGGTCATCCCGGCCTCAATACTCGGACTGTATATCCTTGGGACCCTCTGTATGGGTGTTCTTCGGTTCTGGTTTGACACCGGCGGCACCTTGAACCAGTTGGTCAACCCGCGAGCCCATAGCCAGGCAATCGGCGAGGTCTTGCGTCTCAGATACCTGGCCGGCCATGGAGAAGGATGCAACTATCCGGATGATCGATTCAGCCATATCCGGCGCTGGTTTCACCATCTTATCTTCTATGGATTCTTCCTGTGTCTCGCATCGACAACGGTTGCTGCATTCTACGACCACATCTTACACAAGGCAGCACCCTACCCGCCTCTCAGCCTGCCGGTCCTTCTCGGAACCATCGGAGGCCTGGCTCTGCTGGCAGGCACAACCGGATCTTTCTATCTCAAACTGCGTATGGATAAAGCGCCATCCGCCCCACAATTCTTTTCTCTGGATATCGAATTTCTTATACTGTTGTTCCTTACAAGCCTAACCGGTTTACTGCTGCTCTTGCTTCGGGAGACACCGGCCATGGGCGGTCTGCTGATCATCCATCTCGGCATCGTTGCCGGTCTCTTCATCACCATGCCCTATGGCAAATTCGTCCATGGTTTCTACCGATACGCGGCCCTCGTCCGCAACGCCATCGAACAGATAGAGCAAGAAGAGCAATAGAATCCCGGACAAGCTCTTCTTCTGACAGGAGCTACTTGCATAGTGCTTGCTACAATGAAGTGGAAATCGATTCACCACGGAGGAAAGGACCAATCTAGTCACACTACAATCTTTGTGACTTCGTGTCTTTGTGGCAGAACTGAATGGCGAGCGCCATCGCCCGCCTTTAGGCGAAACCGCTTACGGCCCCAACTATGCCCTCAACGCCGTTCGTGCGATGATATCGTTCTGGATGCTCTCATGCAGCTCGGTAAACAGGGCGGAGAATCCTGAGACTTTCACTGTCAGATGCCGGTGATCTTCCGGATGCTTCTGAGCATCTCTAAGGGTCTCGGTGGATACGACATTGGGCTGAATCTGCAATCCCCCCATGTCAAAGTAAGTTGCCAGCAGGTCGGCAAACTTTTCTGTAGCTTCCCCCTCCAGACAACTCGGATGAATACTGGGATTGTATGCAACACAGTTTCTCATACGGCGTTGGTCCAGCTTGGCCATGGATCGCAGTGCTGCGGTCAGTCCACTGCGCTCCGCACCGTTGGAGGGACTCAAGGAGTTTGAAATCGACGCACCTGCTTTGCGACCATCGGGCGTAGCCCCAAGAAATCGTCCGAGGCCAACCATTCCTGCAGCAGTCAAGGAACCGGCGGTATAGGTACCAACTGGCGGCCGCGGTGTTTCATTGATCATGTCACAGACGAAGTTAAACAGGTCGCATGCGACCGCATCATCGTCGTCATCGTTTCCGAACTTGGGGCCGCGGTTCACCAGCACCAATCGCTTGTCTTCGGCACCCTCGAAGTTGGTTTCCAACAATGTCAGCAGCTCATCCATGGTGAAAACCTTGTCGTCAAAGACCAGCTTCTTAATTGCCATCAGGGAGTCAAAAGCGGTTGCCGGCCCCTGAATGTAGACACCCGAGTTATTGTAACGAGGCCCACCGGCGGTGAAGTCTTTCCCCCGGGCGATGCAATCATCGGTGATGGTCGAGACGAACGGCGTCGGCAATATGTCTTTGAAACAGGCATCTTTCAGATCCATAAACGGAACCATGCGCTCCCAGGTATGGGTCACCTGTGCTTTCACCGCATCCATGACGTCTTCAAAGCACTTGAACTCTCTTGGATCCCCTGTGGGTGCCCCCTGCCCCTTGTTATGGCTGGGGTCCCGGGGATGGCCGTTATTCAGCGCGAGTTCCACCATGCCGGCAAGGTTGATGCCCCCCGATGCACCGTTGGGGTTGGCCGTTCCACACTCGGCAAGTTCCACGCAGCCCGCTGCACCATAGTCCCAGGCATCTTCGGGAGCCGTGCCCCTGTCAATCAAGGCCGGGATAACCACGTCATCATTGTAGAAGGCAATGCCTGAGGTTCTCCGGAATACCTCACAGGCACGAATCAGGAACTCACGAGGGGTATCGGCGTGAAGACGAACGCAGAGGTTGTTCTGGACCGGATGACATCTCTCGTAGGCATCTATGATAAGATACGACACATCGTTTGATGCATCCTTCCCCTGGCGATTCACCCCGCCAATAATCACATCCTGGAAGGGATCGTTCAGCTTCAGGAAAAACTCTTCAATATACTCCATCGCCTCGTCTCGGGAGAGTTCCCCACTGGCGATTTCACGCTCGTAGAATTGTCCGAGGTACTGATCTATCCGCCCCGGTGAAAACCCGTGCTGGCCGGTAATCGATCCGATGCATTCGGTAAACCAGATGGACTGGAGCGCCTGACGAAAGGTCTCGGCAGGATGTTCGGGAACATGCTCACAGATGTCGGCAATGACCAGATACTGTTTCTTGCGATTGTAATCGGATGTCGTCTCTGCCTTCTCCCGGGCAAGTGCTGCGTACCGGTGACTGAAAGCAATCGCCGCTTCGCAGCAGATGACCACCGCCTTGAGGAAATCAATCTCCTCCTCAAGAGACGCTCGCCTGCTTTCGGAAGCATCGCGCATCTCCCTGTCGCGCCTGGCCATCCCCTCTACGGCCCGTGCCTTGAGGCCACCGAATCCTTCCCGGACAACCTTTTCGGTACCCAGGACGACATGCCCCTGCTCGGAGCTGAAGTAGACAAAGGGGATTTCAGGAGAACCGTAGGCCTTTTCTGTCAAGCCTTGTTCTTCCCTGCGCCGGGCAATCTCGTCCACCATCGTCTTGCCCTTCCAATAGGCCGCGATCTCCCTGAACTCC
>JAZFSW010000208.1:0-2281 GCA_036446375.1 Desulfobacterales bacterium
AAAAGGATGACCGATGGCTAAGTAGAAATCTCCATATACAAGGCGTAGTGGTTGGCCAGGCGTGAAGGCATACATGTCGTATGTCGAACGTCTGGGCAAACGCTATAACGCAGTAGATGGAGACTTTTTACGACGCCATCACTCTTGAGGCTGGGTAAATTCTATGGCTCTCCCAAGTCCTGTGATGGGCACGATCGATGAGGTGTTAATATCAATCAAATAGGGCCCGTCTGCCTGGATGGCTCTTGAATAAGCGTCCTTGAATTCCTCAAGAGAGCTGACACCTTCAGCATTCATGCCCATGCCTCTTGCCACCGTGACGAAGTTGGGAGTCGCCAGGTCGACACCGATGGTGCGTCCCTGGAACCTGTAGTGCTGGATGCCCCTTAAGACACCGTACCCCCCATCCGTAAATACACATACGACGATGGGCAGTTGATATTGCACCGCGGTGGATAATTCACCGATGTGGACCATAAAGCCCCCATCTCCTTGAATAATTACCGTTTTCTTTGCCGTGGCGGTTGCGGCACCGATGGCCAGGGGCAGCCCTGCGCCGATGGCACCGCTTACGGGATGCATCGTGGTGTGTGGTGCGTAGATGGGCAACAGCTGATTTCCCCACATATAGGCGGGTATCGTCATGTCACGAACCATGATGGCGTCATCCGGTGCAACGGTTCTGATGGCATCCATAATCCCCTCATGATCCGGGCCGATGATCTTCCTCATTCCCTGTCTTGCCTGGTCCCTTGCTGATTGCATCTCCTCGATAAATGCCGTATCACCGGGGCCTGCATTCATGGCGGAGCGGATGCCGTTGATCGCAAGCAAGGCGTCACCGATCACGCTGACATCGGCGGGATAGACCAGCCCGATCTTTCTCGGATCTACGTCGACATGGATCAGTTTCCCGGGCAGCGGCATTTGCCCTCCGGCTTGAAACCACGTACCAATGGCCAGAATGGTATCGACGCCGGTCATCGCGTTGTGAAATGCCGGGTTCCCCAGGAAGGCACCCATGCATAGTGGATGTTCATCACTGATAGATCCCCGGCCATGGACGGTCGTAAATACCGGTGTGTTGGTGGATTCTGCCCATTCGACGAGAGCAGCTGAGGCGCCGGAAGCGATCACGCCGCCACCGGCGACAATGACCGGCCGCTTTGAATCAGATAGAAGAGCAGCAGCCGCATTGATAGCATCTGCTTGTGGTGCTATGGGCCGGACATCAGGTATCTCAGGTATCTCGATTTCCGCCGTCTGATACTGTAGGTCGATGGGGATCTCCACGGCTCCCGGACCGTGTCTTCCCGTGTTCATTTGCGCTACTACCCGAACGATGGCGGGGCTGATGGCCTGGGTAGATCGGGGACTTGCAACACTGTCTACAACCGTCTGCAGCATCGCGATCTGATTCTCCGCCTCATGGCCCTGCCCTTTTCCTTTACCATAAAAGATGGAATCGGATTGCCCGGTGATCAGCAGCACTTTCGAGGAAGCAAAATCAGCCTCATACAGACCGGTGATCGTGTTGGTGGTTCCGGGTCCTGTGCTGGCGATGATGACACCCATTTCGCCGGTGGCTCGATAATACCCGTCCGCCGCATGTGTTCCGGCCTGTTCGTTCCGCACAATCACGGTATCAATCTGCCCCCCTTGCAGCAGGGCATCGAAAATAGGGATATTGTGTACGCTGGGTATTCCAAAAACGTGTCGAACGCCGAGACGCAAAAGGGTACGATAGACAGCTTCACCACCGGTCATCTGTGACATATGCTACTCCTTAAAAGATGGGGCCACAAAGGTGCAAAGGCATCAGCTTTCGCGTAAAGCTTCAGCCGACAAGCAAAGCACAAAGAATGGATGTCTATTGTAGTCTAACTTCGTGTCTTCGTGTCTTTGTGGCAAGGTTATTTGTTTAGATGGATCTTTCGCAAACATGATGTAGCACTAAAGAATCCGGCTCAACGCTTCATCGAGACTTGCGACGGTACGATCGATATTCTGCAGTTTGTCCAGGCCGAACAGCCCGAGGCGAAAGGTCTGAAAACCCTCCGGCTCATCGCATTGCAGGGGGACGCCGGCGGCAATCTGCAGCCCCAGTTCCACAAACTTCTTTCCCGTGTGAATCCCGCTATCATCCGTGTAACTCACAACAACGCCCGGTGCCTGGAAGCCTTCGGCGGCGACACTTTTTATGCCTTTACCGACCAGTAGCGCTCTGACTTTGTCGCCAAGCGCCTGCTGCTGGGCACAGGCCTTATCAAAGCCGTATGCT
>JAZFSW010000209.1:0-4378 GCA_036446375.1 Desulfobacterales bacterium
ACTTCTTGAAGGAGATTTAATCGGTCTGAAGAAAGACATGATCCCTGTGAACCGAGGCAGGGCTGACTGAAGGCCTGGTTGCGGTTTCTTGGAAGGGAGAGCACCACAAGATAGAGGACGATGGAATCACGTTGAGATTCAAACGAATAACACTAGTTCTTCTGATAACGCTCATGCTTCTGTGGCTGTCAGCCTGCGGAGGAGAGAAGCAAACCAATGTTTCTGAAGGAACGAAGCATCAGATCTTGCACATCGGTAATGGAACGGAGCCCCAGGGGCTCGATCCCCATATCGTGACCGGTATCCCGGAACACAATATCATTTCGTCCCTGCTGGAGGGATTGGTCAACCCGAATCCCGTTGATCTGACGCCGGAGCCCGGAGCGGCCGAATCCTGGACGGTCTCCGATGATGGCAGCGTGTATGTTTTCAAGATTCGCCAAAACGCCATGTGGTCCAACGGCGATCCGGTTACCGCTCATGACTTCGTATATTCGTGGATGCGATTGCTCTCCCCGGGTCTGGGGGCGGAATACGCGTACCAGATGTTCTATCTGAAAAATGGCAAGCCGTTTTACGAAGGAGAACTGAAAGACTTCCGTGAAGTGGGCGTAAAGGCACTCGACGACCACACCCTGGAAGTGCAGCTGGTCGCCCCGACGCCTTTCTTCCTCTCGCTGCTGGCCCACTACAGCACATTTCCGGTCCACCCGAAGACCATCGAAGCCTTCGGCAACATCGACAGCCGGACCAGTCAATGGACGCGTCCGGGAAATTTCGTGGGAAACGGCCCCTTTCTCCTGAAGAAATGGGAACTCAACAAGGTGATCGTAGTCGAGAAGAATCCCGCCTATTGGAACGCTGCGATCGTCCGGCTCAATGGGATCCACTTTCATCCGATCGACAATCAGCTCACCGAAGAGCGCATGTTCCGATCCGGTCAGCTTCACAAGACCAGCACGGTTCCCAGCGAAAAGATTGCAGGTTACCGGAAAAATTCCCCCGAATTGATCCGGATTTCACCCTACCTGGGAACCTACTACTATCTGATCAATACCCTGAGAAAGCCCTTTGACGATGTAAGAGTCAGGCGGGCGTTGGCTATGTCCATCAACCGGAAGCAGATTGTAGAAAAGGTGACAAAGGGTGGCCAGCTCCCGGCGTATGCATTTACGCCGCCAGACACCCTCGGGTATACGCCTGAAGCCGCGATCCCTTATGATGTTGAAGCCGCCCGAAAGCTGCTGGCCGAAGCGGGATATCCCGGTGGAAAGAACTTTCCGGGATGCGAATTGCTCTACAACACCAGCGAAGGGCACCGGAAGATCGCCGTGGCAATTCAGCAGATGTGGAAAGTGGCCCTTGGTGTGGAGATCACCCTCGTCAATCAGGACTGGAAGGTGTACCTGAGCACCCGGAAAAACAGGAATTACGATATTTCCAGGGGCGGATGGATCGGAGACTATGTTGATCCGAATACCTTTCTGGATATGTTCCTCACCGACGGGGGAAACAACTTTTCGGGCTGGTCGAATGCAGCTTACGACGACCTCATTGCCCGGGCTGCCCGGACCATTGATCAGGAGAAAAGATATGCACTTTTTCAGGAAGCAGAGCGTATTTTCCTGACGGAAGTGCCGATCATACCGATCTACACCTACACCAATACAACGTTGATACACCCGGATGTCAAAGGGTGGTACCCAAATATTCTGGACCAGCACCCATATCCATATGTTTACCTGGAAGCAGCGGCCAAACCTTAACCCGGACGAATCGGAGTGTATGCCACAAAGACACGAAGACTCAAAGAACCCCTTTTTGCAGTCACATATCTTCGTGTCTTCGTGCCTTTGTGGCGCGATCATCTTTTGAGATAAATCCAACGCAAATATGCATAAAATCATTCTCAGACGTTTTCTCGTTTCAATTCCCGTCCTGCTGATCGTCATCACCGTCACTTTCTTTCTTATCCGCATGGCACCGGGCGGCCCGTTCGATTCGGAGAAAGTGGTCTCCCCGGAAATCCTCAAGAATCTCAACGATGTTTACCATCTGAATGATCCGGTGTATCTTCAGTATCTGGATTATCTGAAGAACCTGGCTCGGGGAGATTTTGGTCCCTCTTTCCGATTCCCCAACCGCAGCGTGACGGAGATGATTGTCACCGGTCTGCCCATCACCTTCGAGCTGGGGGTATATGCGCTCCTGGTTGCCGTCCTGATCGGTGTCGCGTCCGGGACCATCGCCGCCATAAGACCCAACACCCTCCAGGACTACATACCGATGTCTCTATCCATGGTGGGGATCTGCCTGCCGTCGTTCCTCTTGGGGCCGATTCTGGTCCTGGTCTTCGGCCTCTGGCTCGAGTGGCTGCCGGTTTCCGGGTGGGGTGAGGCGGCCGGGGACAAAATCCTGCCGTCCCTGACCCTCGGCGCGGCCTATGCAGCCTATATCGCCAGGCTCAGCCGCGGCGGCATGCTGGAGGTGCTGTCCATGGATTTCATTCGCACCGCAAGAGCAAAGGGGCTGCCGGAATTCATCGTCATTTTTCGCCACGCACTGAAGGGCGGTCTGCTACCGGTTGTTTCTTTTCTCGGGCCCGCAGTAGCCGGGCTGCTCTCCGGTTCGTTTGTCGTTGAAACCATCTTCAGTATCCCCGGTCTGGGCAGGTTTTACGTTCAGGCAGCGTTCAACCGGGACTATACGATGATACTGGGGTCAACGGTCTTCTTCTCTGCAATGATCATCGTGTTTAACTTGGTCTCAGATCTCCTGACAACATGGATGAATCCGAAATTAAGATCCGATACAGGCTCGGGGAGTTAATTGCAGGAATATGGCAAATAGCGATTCCTATAGAGACGAGGCGATAGAAAAAGGCGCCGCGCTCCGGCGAGATGCCTGGATTCGATTGAAGAAAAACCGGCTAGCGATGTTTGGTCTCGTCGTGATTATCTTCATGACCCTTGTGGCCATCCTCGCCCCTTGGATTGCACCCTATTCCTATGAAGCTCAGGATCTCAACATCGGCGCATCCCCCCCATCGGCAGACCACTGGTTTGGAACCGATGTGTTTGGCAGGGACCAATTGACCCGGGTAATGTTTGGGGGTCGGGTTTCCCTGGCGGTGGGATTTCTCGCCACTGCGGTATCCCTGCTCATAGGCGTGATGTGGGGAACGGTTGCCGGCTATGCGGGCGGGCGTATCGACATGGCATTGATGAGGATCGTGGATGTTCTCTACGCCCTCCCCTTTATCATCTTCGTCATTCTACTGATGGTAATCTTCGGCCGGAACCTGCTGCTTCTCTTCATGGCGATCGGCGCGGTGGAGTGGTTGACCATGGCACGCATCGTCCGGGGTCAGGTGCTGACCATCCGGAAACAGGAGTTTGTTGAAGCTGCCATTGTGATGGGCCTTTCACGCTGGCGGATCGTCACCCGGCATGTAATCCCCAATGTGCTCGGACCGGTCATCGTTTACACCACGCTGACCATCCCGAGCGTAATGCTGCTGGAGGCATTCCTGAGTTTCCTCGGGCTCGGGATCCAACCGCCGATGTGCTCATGGGGACTTTTGATCTCCTACGGCGTCGAAACAATGGAAGAATATCCCTGGCTGCTGATATTTCCGGGGATGATGCTGTCGCTGACCCTCTTCTCCCTGAACTTCCTGGGAGATGGACTCAGGGATGCTCTGGACCCAAAGGCCTCAAAAGATTAGGTGACCGATTTGCCCCTGCTGAGCGTGAAAGATCTGAGAACCTATTTCTACACCCGGGATGGCGTTGCCAGGGCCGTTGACGAGGTCTCCTTTTCGATTGACCGGGGGGAGACCCTCGGCATCGTCGGCGAGTCCGGTTCCGGAAAATCGGTGACCTGCTACTCGCTGCTGGGACTGGTTCGATGCCCGCCGGGTCGTATCGATGGCGGGGTTGCAGACTTTGATGGTACCGATCTGCTGTGCTGTCCTGAAAAAGAAATCCGAAGAATCAGAGGAAACCGCATCTCGATGATTTTTCAGGACCCTTTGACCAGCCTAAACCCGTATCTTTCCATCGGGGTCCAGTTGATGGAGCCATTGGCTGTCCACGGAAGCATGCCGCGTCGCGAGGCACGCAAGAAAGCGATTGAATCGCTGGGGGAGGTGGGAATTCAGGATGCCGAAAGAAGCATGAAGCAGTATCCGCATCAGTTTTCAGGGGGTATGCGACAACGGGTCATGATCGCTATGGCGATGATTACCGAACCCGAATTGCTGATCGCAGATGAACCCACCACCGCCCTGGATGTTTCCATTCAGGCGCAGATAATCGACTTAATCGCAAGAATGCAGAAAAGGCGCAATGTGGCCGTCATCTTCATCACCCATGAC